>JBICHZ010000367.1:0-10870 GCA_043101355.1 Rhodopirellula sp. JB044 | reverse complement strand
GGCTGAGCAGCAATGCCGCATCGTCATCATGGCTCTCTTCCAAACCTCGGCGAAGCGACACCAAGTGCCAGACGCGAGGTTCGTCGCTCGGAGGTGAAACCCATTTCTTTTGCGTCAGCAGGACTGCGGTCGATGGAGTCGTTGATTTGCGTTGAATGGGGGTGATTTGCCAATGAATCAACGGTATTTCATAGAACGAAAACGTCCGAGAACGAAAGTGAGATGGAGAGAACTCCTCGCCCTGCACGAAGCCCATCGATCGGATCACGACGACCAACAAACCGCCCAGAACGATCGTGGAGATAAGAGAAATCCAGATCTGCGATCCGGTAATTCCATGTCGAGGCGGCGAAACGGAGGATTTCACGCGTTTTGCCGCGGCATCGGATGAGGGAGGACGATCAGGCGGGGACAAGGGAATTTCCGAAAGATTGCGTTGCGAAAAGCGACGGTTTTCATTCTAACCGGTCTGGTGACCGTTCAACCACTTGGCCATGATGCCGCCTGTCCGGCATGCCGCTGAAGATTAGCGTATGAAGTTTCCATTTTGATTTCGCGATGACTCCTTATTGTGCCCCTTGGCAACGAGCGACCGGTCAAGGTCGAGCATCACGCCCCGGCCGATCATTGACGGCCAATGGCGTCGCACCCAGGCAGCCTGCTGCGTGGGGCACCCTTGGCAATGCGATCAGGGCGAGCTCTCAAAATGGCGGGGAAGCGGTTCTGCGATTGGCTGCCGCTAGCAAGATTGCCCATCATGTGGCTTCGCAGGAGGACACGGGTGCCGATTCGAAAGCCGAGCCGCTCGATCCCGCAATTGCCCGCAGCCGCGTCGAAGCACTGCTGTTGATCGCCAAATCACCGCTAAATTACAGGAAAATTGCCTCCCTCGCGGGTCTCGAGGACGCAACGCAGGCGCGGACTTTGGTCAATGAGTTGAACGAACTCTACGATTCGCTCGGTCGAGGGTTTCGCATCGAACAGCTCGCCGGTGGCAGCAGGATGGTGACGCGATCGGTTGTCGCACCGTGGTTGAGAAGACTCGGCGTTTTAGCTCCAGCGATCCGTTTGAGTTGGCCGATGATGGAAACGCTCGCGGTCGTAGCCTATCGGCAGGATGTGACGCGGGCGGATGTCGAAAGTGTTCGGGGTGTGGCGTGCGGTGAAATCCTGCGACAACTGATGCAACTTGATTTGGTGCGAATCAGTGGCCGCAGCGAAGATCTCGGTCGACCCTACCTTTACGGAACCACCAAACGTTTTTTAAAAATCTGCGGATTGGCTTCCATAAACGCCTTGCCAGCGATTGACTCACGGGGATTCTGTGATGATGTTTCTGGTTCCCAGGATGTCGCGCCAGTTCGCGGCGATGATAAAAATTCCAAGTCTCATGAATCGGCGGACCCCGCCGCTTCCCAAGTCCCCAAGGAGTCCGACGTGAGTCTCGCTGTGACTGACGCTCTCGCCACCGATTCGGTGTTGTCCACTTTCACAACCGGCATTGATGATGCAACCGGTGAGCCGATCGAAGGTACGGGCATGACGATGCCAACCGCCGATGCATCGGATGAAGGCAATCCCGTCGCTGTGATCGAAGACGAAGAAGACGACTTGTACGAACGCGGTCTCGATGATGACGACGACGATGAAGACTACGTCGATGACGATGATTGGGACGACGAAGACGACGACGAAGATGATGAAGACGACGAGGATGAGGACGACGAGGATCTCGACGTCGAAGAAGATGATAGCTGGGAAGAAGTCGACGACGACGAAGCCGATGAAGATTGGGACGACGACGATGAAGACGAAGACGACGATGATGACTGGGACGACGACGAGGATGACGACGACGATATCTAAGACATCGCTGCGTCATCGACTCATAGTATGACGGACCGTTTGATCGGGATCGTCACGTCACAACAGCGGTCGTGTCGAAACAAGGCCGCCGAGCGAACACATTCAATGGCGGCCACACAAGCTATCTTCGTGCGGCAGGAAGTCTTCGTTCGTGTAGCACGATGTGTTCGGAAAGAAGCTACACACCAATGAAAAAAGGCATCGATGTTTGTTATGAACATCGATGCCTCCAATGTGGAATAAGTGCGACGGTGATCGAACCACGTTGACGAACGTCACGCGGAAGGGGTCACAAATAATGTGAGCGTTGCCGCGTGGTTGTTGATTCGTCGCGAGGGCGAAACTCGCTTCCAAGGGCACTTCGCTAGCTGTTTCCAACCTTCGAATCGGCTTCTTTCTCGTCGGTTCCTTCTTCGTCGAGTGGAGCGGCATAGCCTCCGGCGGCGAGCACTTTCTGTTTGATCTCGTCCCGCACGTCAGGATTTTCGATCAAGAAGTTGCGTGCTTTCTCTTTTCCTTGGCCGAGGTAGGTGTCACCGTACTTGAACCACGCGCCACTGCGGTTGATGACTTTGTGTTCCGTGCCAAGGTCCAGGAGGTCACCTTCGAAGCTGATCCCGTTGCTGTGCATCATGTCAAACTCGGCGATCCGGAACGGCGGTGCCACTTTGTTCTTGACGATTTTCGCCTTCACCCGCTGGCCAACTTGTTCCTCGCCATCTTTGAGTGCACCGATGCGACGAACGTCGATACGGCACGAGCAATAGAACTTCAACGCACGTCCGCCGGGGGTGGTTTCGGGACTTCCGAACATCACACCGACTTTCTCGCGGATCTGGTTAATGAACACGACCGCGGATTTACTCTTGGCGATCGCACCGGTGAGTTTCCGCATCGACTGGCTCATCAAACGAGCCTGCAGGCCGACGTGGCTGTCTCCGATTTCGCCTTCGAGTTCTGCCTTCGGAACCAGGGCGGCAACCGAGTCGACGATGATCACGTCCACCGCGTTACTCTTCACCAACATCTCGCAAATCTGCATCGCTTCCTCACCGTTGCTCGGTTGGCTGACGAGCAGGCTGTCGAGTTCGACACCGAGTTTCTTCGCCCAGCTCGGGTCGAAGGCGTGTTCGGCGTCGATGATCGCCGCGATACCACCCATCTTTTGAGCCTCCGCACCGATGTGCAGAGCGAGCGTTGTTTTCCCGCTCGATTCCGGACCGAAAACTTCGATGATCCGTCCGCGCGGGATCCCTTGTCCACCGAGAGCCATGTCGAGGCTGAGTGAGCCGGTAGGAATGCCGTCGATCGCCAGTTTATGCGACGCCCCGAGAGGCATGATCGCACCCTCGCCGAACGTCTTGTCGATTTGTTGCAGCGTGGTTTTGAGGCCCGGTTCCTTCTCGAGGATCCGTTTCATGCCCGGATCGAGTTTGACGCTTTTGGATGCCGCTGCCGTCGCCATGCGTGGTTGCTTTGCCATATCCCTGTAATCCTTCGTTTATTCTTTCCCTGTCCAAATGCGACGACGAAACAGAAACGTCGTGTACTGAACAACACCGTACGAATTTGCCGGATGATCGTATCGCTAAAAAATTAACCAGACAATGAATTTTGTGAGGGAAACCGTGATTTCATTAAGGAATCCCGATCAAAAACACCAAATTGTCAGACAGTTTTTCAACAATGACTTTTGGTCAACAACGACTCTTAGTTACCGGGCGAGCCTCGTTGGCTCACGAAAGAAGTATCGCCCGGGGTGTGGACACGTTTGGTCACCCCGTCGACGCGAAAGAACAAATAGCGTCCCAACCGCTAAAATCTGGCCCAGGGCAAAGTAGCTCGGGTGGATACCTCGAAGTGCCCGCATTGCCTGTCGCAGCCAGATCGGTTCGGCGTCACGCTGGGCGATGATGTGATCGTTCAATGTGACTGTCCGTGCTGGAATCGTGGACCACGTCGATACGTGCTCCCATCCGTTGGACGTTCGTCGCCAACCGCGCGGCGGAACCGCTCGGGGAGCAGTTTGAGCGGATCGCGCGACCTCGCTCGGCGTTCGGGCTGCGTTGGTGGTCGCAAGGATGGCCTCGGCGATTTCAGTCGTTTGGACCGACCGTTTGGCCGTCGTGGACCGGGGTGGCTCCGCAACGTCCTTTCTCGACACGGCCGAGCCACTTTGGATCACCATCAAAATCAACGCGAACCCCAGTGTTGTTCGCAACCGACGGACCGTCCACGCCACCGGGTCGTCCCATACCGAGACTGGGTCCTGCCATGCCGAGCGTGGGCGCACACATCGATTGCCATCGAGGGGGTTGGTGGGAGAGGTTCGCAGGTTTGGCATCCGAGCGAACAATCGCAATCACCGCACCAATTACCGAACCCGGAGAACCTGGTGCAGGCGGTAAGTGTTTGCCGATAGAGAGGTTACATCGGCGAAATGGCAGCAAACGAAGGCCGGCGTTTTGTCGATGGAAAGCCTCCTTTGTGGCAAAAACGCAACGTTTGTCGTGTCGGCGACTCAACCTCCGAAGGTTCCGATCGACGGCGTGCGAATCGTGGCTCGGGCGACGAAAAAAGGGGGCAGGCATTCCTGGATGGACGCCCGTTCTCCCTCTTTGCGGAGCGTCGTGTTCTCCCACTGATGGGCCTGTTTGGTTCCCGCTTGCGTAACCTGCAAATCCGTCACGACTGCTCCGGTTGTTGGGATGTTGTGACTGTGAGTCGGATGAAGCGACGCCCCGGCTCGTCCTCGGGAGATTTCCCGATCTAAGTTTCGTTGACCGCGCGTCGTGATCGCGAGTCACCGAATCCGTTTGTCCGCCCATCGAGTCATGAGTTCTATGAGTACTGTCGCAGAAAAAACTAGTTTGGAAGAAGTTTTTCACACCGACGTTCTTCCCGCGTTGCCGCACTCCGCAATCAGTTTGTTGCAATTGTCGCAGCGTGAGGATGTCGGGCCCAACGATTTCGCTCGTCCGATCGAGGCGGACCCTGGATTGATGGGGCAGGTGCTGCGTTTCGTTAACTCATCCTATTTCGGTTTCAGCCGCGAGATCATGAGCGTCCCTCAAGCGATCACTTTGGTGGGATCGCGGGCGATCACCAATTTCGCACTTTGGAACGCGGTCTTTTCCGTGATCCCGAACCCAACCTTTGGCCCCTTTGATTTGAAGTCGTTGTGGCAGGATTCGCTGCGGCGTGCGATTTTCGCTCGCAAGGCAGGCCGGACTCTGAAACTCGCCGAAGCCGAGGATTTGTTCGCCGGTGCGTTGCTGCAGGACATGGCCGTTCCGCTGCTGCTCAAAGAGTTGCCCGAACAGTACGAGCCGTTGGTCGAGAAGCGGGCCGCCGAAGGTTTGCGGCTGAGCGGTTTGGAACAGGAGATGTTCGGTTGGGATCACGCCGACGCGGCGGCTCTCTTGGCGAAGCGGTGGAACCTTCCCGAAGAGTTCGTGACCCTGATCGCTCAGCACACGCAGATGGACGATCTGCTCGGCAAGGGCGAATTGTCCCGTGGGCCAGCCTGCGTCGCGTTGGCTTCGTTGTTGCCTTCCTGCCAGGACGCTCAATGGCACGAGCAAGCTGATTTTCTGGCGGCATTCCAACGGTTGATCGACTCGTCCGACGAGGTCTTGCAGGCCATTTTGGTTGAAGTAGACGAACAAACCGCGGAATTCGCTCCGCTCCTGAAACTGCCGGTTCCCGAGCGGACTTTGGTCGATTTCATGAAGTAAATCGGTTTCACGAAGGAGATCATTGTGATCTGCGGATGAAATCCGAGTGATGTGAGGCACAACACAAAATTTGTGTCTTTTCAGTTTGCCCTTCGGAAGAGAGAATGAGGGACTTAGGCGGTTTCTACCTTCGTCCCTCTTTATGAAATGTTCGGCCAACCGAGCCGAGCTTAGGAAACACAGTGCTTTCTCTCTCCGATTCCGGTCGTCAAACCGTCAACGACCTCGCCGCTCGATACGGCGTCACTCCGGACGGTGTCACCCATATGCTTATCGCCGTGCACAACGGCAACGGCACCATGGCCCAGTTCAATCACCCTGATTTCGGCGGCTCCGGCCAATGGATGCAGGGTGGAATGACCATGGTCAGTGATCTGTTCAACAACCAGTTGAAAGACCTGGTGAACAACATCTGCTGCGAACTGTCTGCGGTTCTGGCGAATAACCAGGTCGGCACGTTCTCCGGTTCGTTCCAATCACAGAGCCAAAATGGCATGGACTCGCAGTCGCAAGCCAACGGCCAGTTTGGCGGCCAGAACAGCCTCTTCGTACCTGATCCGTCCTCACAGTGGTGGCCAGAGCATCTCGGCACTCCCACAGCGACGGGCAATCAGAATCAAACCAAGTACGCTTACTTTGCAAATTCCAATCGCCTGGCGGTGACGACGGGAGGACCTGCTTGGGTCTACGATACTCTCGATCATCAAATCGGAGGGTTCGGACAACAGCAAGGTGGCGGCGCCTCGATCACGTTCACCAGCCAATACGGTACGGTTGATCTCGCCTCATTGCCCGTCGTTTGGCGAGACGGTGCGCCGGTCCAACAGGTCAACGAAAACGAGCCGAATCATCTGCCACAGGAGTCGAACTCACACGATTCTTGGAGCCAACCGAGCGATTTTGCGTCGCCGGTGGGTGCAACATCGAACGATTCGTCAGATCCCGTCAGCCAACTCGAGCGGTTAGGCCAGCTCAAACAGAAAGGTTTGTTGACCGACCAGGAATTTGGTGATGCCAAGCGAGCGCTGCTCAACCAAATCGGCACCGGTGTCTGATTTCATCCGAGAATCAGATTGAGACATTATTTGGCGGCGGGGAAATCGCTCGGCCGCAAACCTGTGCTCAAACTCTCAACCTGTGACGAAACCAGTTCAAAAGGTTTCAGGCGCAACGTCATGCTGATGATGGCAAGGTTCGCAACTGGTTTACCGGAAGGGTCGGTTTGTTGGAATCTCGCCGGCCTGCCGGAGACGCCCTCGATCGTGACCAGGTCTTTCGCGACAGCGTATCCGCATCGATCCGCGGTTGCTTCGGAAAGGCCTCGGTCGGTGCGACTGCGGAAGACAATGCCGCCGGAGGCCTCGAGTTCAAACGCTGGGCTCGAGCCACCGGTTTTCGCGCTGAAGCGAGATTGCTGTGCCGACTCGGCCGGATCGATGGACAATCTGATTTGATCGCAGTCCAACGTGAGTTCGTCCTGTGACAACAGATTCATGTCCGCTGCGTTAAAGCGTGTGTTGAAATCCTCGACGATCTTCCGACCGATCCGAACGCCTCGTTGGAATGTAAGCGATCGGCCGACGAGGTCGCCTCTCATGCCATCTTGAAACAGCAGATGCACTCCGGTGATGTACGTTTCTCCGGGAGGTTGGTTGCCTAGACGGCCTGGGAACGCACCGCGTTGATCCTCGATCATGCCTTCGATGTAAACCGACGCGTCTTGGCTGCGGTCGTTGTTCGCGCGGTCCCGTGCCGCTTGCTGCGAATCGTTGTCGTCATCATTCTTGGCGGTTGTCCGAATCCAACCACGGTACGATCCGGGACCCGGTGCGTAAATTTGACCGGAAAGGGACGATGGTGTTTGGCGAGTCGAACCCAACGCGTAGGTCACTGGTGTCACCGATGGCTGGTTTGCCGGTTCGACGCCGGGGATCCACGTCAATTCGGATACGAGCATTTCATGACGTGACGTGCGACTGCCGTCGGCCGCAAACTGGTTCACGTGAACAGCCACCGGTTGCTGTGTGGTTTGTTTGAGAGAGATCTGTGCCAACCGCGTCGCTTTGAATGTTGCGGGTGTGCGCAGATCAACTGGCGTTTCGAGTGTGAATGACAGCTCGTCGCCTTGCATCGTCACGTCGCTGGGTTCACGTCCTTGGACAATCCCGGCTTCGAGCAGGACACCGCCGCTCAGTTTAGCGATGTGTCCATCAAACGTCATCGAACCGCCGAAACGTCCTTGCGGATTTTGGGTCCACCGCATCGGTTCGGAAGACGAGTTTTCTGTGCCGGCCCCGCCGAGTCCGTTTCGCCCGAGCGGCGGAAGGAACGCGGTCGGAACCACAAACTCACCTGCCGACGGGATCCAAATGTAGTTGTCATCGGGGCGGACCTGGATTTCTGGTCCGATGAAATATCCATCACCGAGTTCGAGACGTGCGGGAACGGTCGACTGGCTACCCAACTGCAAAACGTCTCCGCCACCTTGGCTGTCGCGTAGCCGAAGGTGGTCGCCGGTCATCACGGCGAGCATCGTTTGCGTTGGACCGGATCCACCGTCGCTCGCGAGGGAGAACGTGTTGCCGCCCGTGTGATTGGAAACCGCTTTCTTACGTAGCGACAAAGAGTGCGTCACCTCAACATTCCCGATCACACTCAGGTCCGTCGCCGCGAGTTCGCCATCGCCAAAGGTCAGTTTCGCAGTGACCTGATCCCCACGGATCGTGGCCGGAGGTTGTGCGGGTGTTGCGTCGGTGGCACCGCCCATGCCCGGTCGTGACGAAATTTGCGTGTCCCTTTTCGGTTGACTCACCCACTGGCGCAAACCGGTTGGCTCACTTTGGGCATTCGGGACGGATCCGAGCGAGTCTTTTTGTTCGAAGAACAGATTCATCTGCGGCGTGCTTGCCTGCAACGTGGTCGAGTTCACACGCACATTGCCAATCGCCGAAAATCGGTCCGGGAACCAACGATGATCGAGCGATTCGTCGCTCGGCCGTGCGGGGCCCTCGGAGGCGACCGGTTTTAACACGCCCTCGATGCGGTCTGTTTGAAAGATTCCGCCATCGGCGAGTAGCGAACGAATGTCTCCGTCACACCAGACTCCAAATCGAACATCCATCGCGTCGGGAGTCGCCACCTCGAGCGGTGATACCCGCAAACTGTCACGCCACGAGAATGACTTGATCGCGGACTCCACCGATCGATAGTCGAGTCGACCGTTGCCGTCCACTTCCACGGTGCCGAGTTGTTTGGGGTGTTTCGGGTCGAACCGATAGACAATTCGCGACAACGTCGCATGCATGTCGCCGCGGCTCAGTTGCACAAACTGTGTCAGTCGGGGGTCGGCGTTTGCAACCGTGGGCATGCCGACCGGCAGTGGCCCGGCGATCAGCCAACCTTCCAAGGGGTCAAACATCACTTGACCGGCCGTCAGGTCGAGTTGTTGCGACCGCACGGATAGTTGTACGGGGCGACCGGTCGCTTCGATGCGGTCAATCCAGTCCACCGCCGAGGCACGTTCACGTTCCGAATTCAGCGGATCGCGTAGCGTCAGCCTCAACGAGTCACAGGCGAAATGGTCCAGAGCAGATATGTCTGCGGTGTGTGTGGGGCGAATGCCGCTCGAGGCATGATGGACCAAGCGTACGTTGCGATCGAGCAACAATTGATCCATCGCGAAGTCATACTCAATCCGTCCGTCGCACTGCACCTCAATCAGACCGCGATCCTCTTGGGGTGTGGCGGATTGCGGATCCGCAGGCTTACCGAGAGGCAGTGTCAGTTCGCGAAGATAAATCAGTTCCATGCGATCGAGCGATCTGGCGAGGTTCGAGCTCGACGAGGCCGATCCGGTGGATGCGGCCAGATGCAACGTCAAGTCACGGCCAACCATCACCGCGCGACCCACATGCATCTCAATCGCTTCGGTGGTCCAAATCTTGCGGCGGTCGATGCCCACGTTCGCCGTGCGAATGTCGAGCACCTGATCCTCACTGACACCGCCGGCGTTGGGACGAACCCGGTATGCCGATTCGGGAGGTGCCGTGTTCGCATCGACAGATGAATTTGCGAAGTGATTCGGGGCGACTCGCTGGATGTGCACTTCACCGAGCAATTGGCCTCGTTGGATCGTGGGTGCGACACCACTCATCACATCGAGGGCAGCATCGAATTCGATCACCGCGCCGTCGGCTGCTTCGATGAGGATTGGCTCGCGAGAGTCGTCCGCCGACAATCCGCGACCGATGATCATCGTGATCGGCCACAGTCGCCATTTCTTACCGCCGTCGCGTTCGTCTTTGTTTTGCTCCCAGTTTTGAAACAGGAGCATGCCGTCTTGGGTTTTGAGGCGGATCGCTCTGCCACGCTGCCACGCGTCCTCTGGGTACAAATCAACCAGCGAAGCATCGTTGTCGCTCAGGACGCGTACCGCGATCGGCGCGTGTTCAATCTCGGGCGGCGTGAGCCACTTGGCCGCGGTCACTTGGTAACCGCCCATCGCGACGAGTATCAAACTCAATCCGACGAAGTAATCGCGAACCGAACCCGCCATTAATCCTCTTTCGTGAGATGTTCGTTCCAACGGTCGCCGCCGCGCAGCAGTCGTTCGACGACTTCACGAACGACTCCCTGTCCGCCGTGGGCACGCGTTGTCCAGTGAGCAAACTCGCGCGCGTCGGTGGCAGCGTCATCTGGGACCGCGGCGAGCGCGATACGGCGCATCACGCAAAGGTCCGGTAAGTCATCGCCGACGTAGCATACCTGTTCGGGAGTCACACCCATGGCGGACATCATCGTTTGTGCTGCCGCCCACTTATCACCGACGCCTTGGCTGAGATGCTCGATGCCGAGTTCTTTGGCTCGGTGCGCGACCAACGGACTTTTGCGTGCCGTGATGATCCCGAAGTGGAAACCGGACCGCATCCACAGTTTGATTCCCAATCCATCACGCACGCTAAACGATTTGGTCTCACGGCATGATTGGTCGGGTTCGACGGTGTAGGTGATCCGACCATCGGTCAATACTCCGTCGACATCACTCAAGATGCATTTGATTTCAGCGGCGATTTCTACGTCGCTACGCAAACGACTTTCGATAGGAACATGCGACGTCACGGTGTGTGTTTTCCCGTTGTTGGTTGAGTCATGGGGAGAACCGTCGCCGCGGTTTCGGGGGCGGCGACATCCCGGGCCGCCATGTCACCGGCGGCAAACAGATCGGTGATATCGAAAATACCAACCCGCCGAACCCCCTCCTCGATGAC
>JBICHZ010000366.1:0-3257 GCA_043101355.1 Rhodopirellula sp. JB044 | reverse complement strand
CTTGGCCGTTTGCGTGTTTGGCGTACCCGCCGGAACCCTCAGGACCGTTTGGCAACTACTACACTTCACCTGTTTCCCGCGAGCGGAATCGGCGACCTGCAATGTCGATTGGCAACCCGGACATTTCAGCTTCAGCCCCATTCGAAGTCCTTCTCACTCGCGTGCGAGAAAACAAGGAAAGCACCTCTCGAAACTCTGCTGCCGTTGGCGAATCGGGTTTCGGAAAGGTGTTGACGTTTCAGGGTCAAATGAGGCCATCGCGTTTCTCGCGTGAACGATTTGTTGCCCCCCCGGGGATTCTACACGGAGCAAACGTCGGATGCATCAACCGTCTGCCTGCAATGGTCGTTGCCGTTTGTCGTTGCCATTCGTCGTTGCCGGATGAGTCGCGTTGGCGTGACGTTGCAATGCATGACTTTCAGGTAGAGTGCAGGTCATTCTCGGCGGTTTGCGACTTCGTCGGCGAGTTGCATTTCGGTCGTGTTTCCCTCGCGATCTTCGGCGAAGATCTGACCGCGTTTTCTGCCTTTCTCGACTGCCGCGATTTCTGATCGGGGCACATGGTAGATAAAGTCACCGGTTTCGCGGTCGACGCAAACGAGACCGCTGATTCGGGCATAGAAGCGGTCTTCGATGTAGAACCAAAGTCCGATGCCGTGCACGCCGAGGAACGTTGCGTCGTCACCAATCATCGTCCGTTGAACGCGGCGTCCGTCATCACGACGATAGATCGAAACACGCAGTGTGTGGCTTTGTGAGAAAGCGTTGAGTTGAACGACAGCGTTCTCGACAACCGTCTCCATGGCTTCGCCGGTGCTCGAGGTCCACGGTTGGCTCATGACTTTTTTGGCGACCGGCGCCCAGTACGCGTGCCAGCGTGCGGACCCATAGATATAAACTCCCATGACCAAAAAGACGGCCGGGAGAATGAGTTTAGGGTATCCGAGCAGAACCACGAAGCCGACGGCCAACGCGATCGCGAGTGCGAGGAAGGCCATTTGCGCGATTGTGCGCAGAAAATGATTTAGGAATAGCACGTTAACAATCCAAAGTCCGGTGACGGTAAACAGAATAGTCCACAAGCCTGGAATCGGTAGAAAGTTTCGTTGAGTTTTCGAGCACTGCGTGTCCGACATCGACCGAGTCGCATTGTTCGAATAGGCTCTCGAGCCGTTCGTTCAATCGAGCCGTGTCGGTGAGAAGTGACGACAGCACTTTCGCATGTTTTTGAATGTTTAGTTACCTCAAAAGAGTATCAAGATGATCCGCGTGAAAGTCCTCTCGTTCGTTGCCGTGCTCTTGTTGGGGGCGTGCGTGGCATCGATCGCCGGCGCGGATCAGCCGGACGATAATCAGTCGAACGGTAATCAACGGCCGAACATTTTGGTCATGATGGTCGACGATCTCGGCTTCTCCGATGTCGGGTGTTTCGGCAGCGAGATCGAGACGCCGAACCTCGACTCACTCGCGTCGGGTGGACTCCGATTCTCGCAGTTCTACAACACGGCGAAGTGTCATTCGTCTCGGGTGAGCCTGCTCACCGGACAGTACTGCATCGCGGCCGGGGATACGTCGTTAAAGCACGCGGTGACCTCCGCAGAAGTTCTCGCGGGATCGGGCTACGCGACCGCGATGACCGGCAAATGGCATCTTAAAGACCAACCGACTGATTTTGGATTTCAAAACTACTTTGGCCATCTCAGTGGAGCGTGCAATTACTTTTCCGGCGACAACACCTTCCGTTTGAACGGTGAACCGTGGAAAGTGCCCGAGCAAGGCTTTTACACGACGGTGGCAAACGTCGACTACGGACTGCGCTTTCTCGACGAAATGCGTGACTCGCAGAAGCCATGGTATTTGTATGTCGCTTTCAACGCGCCTCACGCACCGCTGCATGCGTTGCCCGAGGACTATGCGAAATACAAAGGCCGGTATGACCGAGGTTGGGATCGGGTTCGTGACGAACGGATTGCCATGCAGAAGCGACTCGGCGTTCTGCCGGAGTCTCTCGAACCGTCTCCGCGTCCGGATCACGTTCCCGCGTGGAACGATCTAGAGTCGTGGCAACGCGAGTACGAAGCCAACCGGATGGCAACCCTCGCGGCGATGATCGATCGCGTGGATCAAGAGATCGGTCGCCTCATGGAAAACCTGAAGGAACACGGGGAGCTGGAAAACACCTTCATCCTGTTTGTCTCCGACAACGGTGCCTGTCCCTATGATCGTCGACCTGTGTTGACGGATGTGGAGCCGACCAACGCGAAAACCATGTTCGGGGATTCCACCGGATGGGCGTGGGCTCGAAACAGTCCGTTTCGCTACTACAAGCAAAACCAATTCGAAGGAGGAATCTCGACGCCCGCGATCATTCATTGGCCTGCCGGTGTCACGCAACCTGCGGGAGCCATCGTCGATCAACCGGCGCACCTCGTCGATGTGCTACCGACGCTGGCGGAGATTTCCGGTGCGTCGATTCCCGACGCGTTTGCTGGACGTCAGCTTCGTCCGGTTTCCGGTGTTTCATTGCGATCGATCTTCAATGGTGCGACATCTCTTGAACGACCGCCGATCCATTTCCTGTTCGGAGCCGACCGTGGGCTTCGTGACGGGGATTGGAAACTGGTCAGTTTTCAAAGCAAGACGTGGGAGCTTTATAACCTCGCCAACGACCGCTGCGAGAACCATAACCTCGCCGATGTCTATCCCGAACGTGTGCAAGCGATGGTGAAGCAGTGGACAACGATGGCGAAAGAAGTCTTGCACGCAGAACAAAAAACATATGCCGATGTGAAGCAGTCAACGAAGCCTCATCGGCACGGCGGTTGGACAAAGTACAAATTGCAGAAGCCAACCGGTTAGACGCGAAGATCGACGGGGGACGAATCAAACGACGGTGACCCAATCGCACGCCACGTTGCGAGTAGAGAGGGTCTCGCCCTACTGGTTTCTGAGATGGGTTCGAAGTAGAACGGTGGGTACGCTTTCGCTGTACGTCACGAGTGGATTTGCTCGGTTGTGATGTATAGACAACGCACCCCGCCTACCATTCTCCCGCCAATGTTGATCCCCACCGTTCTCGCGGCAAAGTCTATTCACTTTGCTGTCTCTGCTATTGTCTTGTGGATTGTTTCGTCGCCGTTTTCTGTAGACGCCGCGGATGAAACGATGTCGCCTCATCCAAACAAGCGAGTCGTTTGCTCGCTGCCCGCTGTGCAGTGGCAGGATGGAATGGTGACAGGCAATGGTTTGTTGGGGGC
>JBICHZ010000365.1:0-2505 GCA_043101355.1 Rhodopirellula sp. JB044 | reverse complement strand
TTCGATCGTTTTCTGGACGTAAAACAGGGCGTCTGCGGGGTCGCTGAGTTTTTCAAGTAGGACGCTGTTATGCCCCCAGGGGATTTGTGCAACGAGTTGTTGCACAATCGATTTCTGTGACGAGTCGGTTTTGGCCACAGCATTTGGCCCAAATTCATCCGGGGTCGACCAGAAGCGGAACCACTGCCGAATAGACCGCAGATTGCGATAGGAAAACCCCTTCATTTTGGGGAATTCAACGAGCAAGTCCCGGCTCATTTGCTCCAAAAAACCATCGCCCCACTTTGCCGTTTCCTGCCGCTCGACGATCTGCTCACCCAGAAACCAGTAAAGCTCCAGCATCGCGTAGTTGATCGCGACGGCGGCTTTGATCTGGGACGCCTGCACGCGGCTTTTGATCGATACGATCCAGTCGCGGTACTCGTCGTTTTTGATAAGGTCGGCCACTTCTTTTCGCTCTCACCCTCAGCCGCTCTCGCCGAAGCGTGGCGAGGGAGTCAGGGATAGCTGACGTAGGAATCTAAGTTTCAGCGGAATCTTCAGCGATGGGGCATCGCTATTTTGCCCCCTCCCTCAATTGATTCCCAAATGCAGGCTTCAAAGCGAGTGACTCGCTGGCAAAGTCAAAATCGTCCTCGGCGGGTGATCGGACGTTGGCGGGTTCATCCGCGTCCCAAAGGTGATTGGCCGCGGGATGACGCCGTCACGCAAAAGGTGGCAGACAAATCTCTTTTGCGTGTTTGGTGTCCGTCGTGGTCGAAGGTTGGCAGAGTGAGGGGATTTCATTCGCGTGCTCGATGTGTATCGTGGTTGCGGGGCGGAAGAGAGAGCAGACGCCCGTACGTGAGAACTATCCCGCGAAATTATGCTTTCATTGGAATCCCTGTTGGCGTTCGTCGTTGCATCGGTGATCTTGGCGTTGGCGCCGGGGCCCGACAATCTTTTCGTGCTGACTCAGTCGGCATTGAGCGGGTGGCGTGCGGGGTTACTCGTCACGGTTGGGTTGTGCACGGGGTTGATTGTTCACACGTTCGCGGTGACGTTTGGCGTTGCGACGCTCATCTCCACATCGACTTGGGCGTTCTCGTTGCTCAAGTTCGTTGGGGCGGGATACCTGGTGTATCTTGCGTGGTTGTCGTTTCGCGCGAAGCCGGACGCTGTCGTCGTTGGCGAGAAGACGGGGCTCTCTGCCGCGAAGCTTTACCGTCGCGGGATCATCATGAATGTCACCAACCCCAAAGTCTCGATTTTCTTTCTTGCGTTTCTTCCGCAGTTCGCTGATCCGGCACGCGGATCGGTCACGCTGCAACTACTCGCGTTGGGTGGGATGTTTATTCTCGTCACGCTGGTGGTCTTTGGAGGCGTTGCTGCATTGGCGAGTAACCTGAACAGATGGTTCACCCAGTCTCGGCGCGGTCAACGGGTTCTAAACCGAATCGCAGGTGCCGTCTTCGTCGGCCTCGCGGTCAAACTCGCTACCGCGAAGCTCTGACGCGACCCGTGCGAGATTTGTGGCTGCGTAGTCGGGGGCTAATCCACGAGTGGTCACACCATCGTCTCTTCGGCGGTGCGTGAATGCCGGGGCCGGCGTTCGCCGTGCGGTAGATTGTTCGCATGCGTTCGTGCTGCTGATCCGGCGATCTCTTCTGCGTTAATGGTTGGTCAGTCGAGGCCGTGGCGTGTTTTTGATGTGGTGTTTAACGAAAAAGCTGGTTTGTGGAAATTTTCGCGTCACAGAACTCGTTTTCGGGCTTACTACTCATAGATTGGAAATCTACGGATTACTCGGATACGGGAGCATGAATGGTGGAGATCGGGGACAGCCCTCGCGCCGCTGAAAGCGATCGCACTTTGGAATTCATACGTTTGCTCGGCAATGAGGAGCGGCGTTTGTATGCCTACATACTGGCGTTAGTGCCTCGTTGGTCGGACGCGGACGACATCGCCCAGCAGACCCGGATCCGCTTGTGGCAGCAGTTCGACCAGTACGATCCGTCTCGAGATTTCGGTGCTTGGGCGCGGACGATCGCCCACTATCTGGTCCTCGCTCACCGAAAAAAATCCGAGCGAGAAGGATCGCGAATGACCCATGAGTTTGTGGAGGCGGTCGCCGAGCAGGTCACGCAGAACATTGATGAGGTGGAGGTCCGGCAACGAAATTTATTGATCTGTATGCAGAAACTCAGCGACGGTCATCGCGAATTGTTGAAGCGATATTATTCGGGACTGGAGGACCGCCGTGACATCGCCGCCGATGTCGGACGCAGCTTTGATAGCGTCAGGCAGACGGTCCGGCGACTTCGTTTGTCGCTCGTGAGATGTGTTGACGGGCTCGCAATGGCGGAGGCTTCCGGTGAGTGATCCGTTGTCGCAAAAGTTACAAGAAGAAATCATCCGCCTCGTGGAAGGTTCTCTGCACGATGAGTTGACGCAGGAAGAATCGGAGGAGTTGAGCCGGCTCGTGGCGAGCAGTCCGGATATCAATCAGTTTTACCGAGCCTGTCT
>JBICHZ010000364.1:0-4270 GCA_043101355.1 Rhodopirellula sp. JB044 | reverse complement strand
TTGTTAACGCTGCGTGACGCGGGGTACCGGTTCGTCCTGAAACCCGAATGTGAAGACGCCCTCGAAAGCGACGCCGCCGGGGCAAACGCACCGGACACCCCAACGGTGGTGGCCCCTGCTTCGCCGAACGATGACGCCGCGTCCGACGGCGAACCTGCCGCCAAGATCTCATCCGACAAACTTAAATCGCCCGAGAACGAATCGTCCGGCAACGAACCCTCGACCTCGTCAGATGAAGAACGCACCTGAGCATGATGAGGAACCGTTATGATGACGATCGTGAACAGTGGATATCCCTATCGTGAAAGACGGATTCAAACCGCGTCGTCGGGTTGTTCGCTACGTGCGGCAGGCAGGCGGTTCGCTACGTGCGGCAGATCGTCACGTGGTGCTGTCGTGCGTTGACGGTAGGCATTTTCGCAAATCAGAATCCCTAGGCCCTCGCGGTTAAAAACCTTACACTGCCCATCGCCGACGTTTCAGCAAATCTCCTCCAAGCACCCGATAGACGTCCGTGTCCGAACTCACTCGCTCGCAATCGTTTTTCATCCGCCACGAATTCGCGATCCGGCGGCTGCACTCGCTCTTGGGGATTGTGCCCCTGGGCCTCTACATGTGCATCCACCTAACGACGAATGCCAGCCTGCTCAACGGAACCGAAACGTTCCAACGAGCGGTGTATTACATTCACTCACTCGGCGCCGCACTGCCGTTGGTGGAATGGGGTGGCATCTTCTTGCCGCTGCTGTTCCACGCGATCCTCGGCGTTTGGATTATCAAGACGGGTAAATCGAACCTCGGCAGCTACAAATTCACCGGAAACAAACGGTACACCTGGCAACGCTGGACCGGTCTGATCGCGTTCGTGTTCTTGATGCTGCACGTTCTGCACCTTCATGGTTGGTTCCACTTCGGGCCGTGGCTCGCCGTGATGAAACCGCTCGGGTTCGCGAACTTCTATCCGTACAACGCGGCTTCCTCGCTCGCGATGGCGATGGACGAGTGGGCCTGGGGTTTGTTCTGGCCTGCGTTTTACCTGATCGGTGTTTGGGCGACGGTTTTCCACCTCGCCAACGGGTTGTGGACCGCCGGGATCACGTGGGGCCTTTGGATCTCCCCGTCCGCTCAGGAACGAGCCACAAAAGTTTGTGTGGCGTTCGGCGTCCTTTTGACGGTTATCGGTACAGCGGCCTGGTGGGCAGCGGTTGCACCCGGCCCGGAAGAGATCGCCCAAGCCCGCGAGACAGAAAACGAAATGTACGAAGCGGCCCTGAAGACGGGGCTCGTTTATGACATGCCTGAGAAACGGTACGAGGGCGAAGAAGCAGTCTCCGAAGAAGAATCCGGCGATATTGACGCCATCATCATTGAAGAAACCGTCATTATCGAAACCGAAGGCACCGATGCCGAAGAGACAGACGCCAGCACCGGCGAGGCCGAAAGTGGCGGTGACGAATCGGACGAAACCGCCGACCCGGATTCGGACGAATAGTCGACCGATACTGAATCACCTGATTCGCCTTTTTGACACAAAGACGAACGACCCTGATTTACTTTTTACATATCAATCGTCCCTCCCAGCACATTGCCGGGCGAGACACTGAATACTTTTCCTAACCGGTTACGAATTCCACCCGGACACGAAGGTTTTTCAACATGGCAGCGTCCACTCAACCCGCCCGCGTCGTCGTTATCGGTGGCGGTCTCGCCGGACTCGCTTCGGCAATGAAGCTCGCCGAACTTGGCTCGAAGGTCGACCTGATCAGCCTGACTCCCGTCAAACGTTCCCACAGCGTTTGTGCTCAGGGCGGCATCAACAGTTGCAACGACCAAACGCGTCAACTCGGTGACGACGAGTGGAAGCACCTCGACGATACCGTTTACGGTGGCGACTTCTTGAATCACCAACCGCCGGTCAAGGAAATGGCCTACTGGGCGCCGAAGGTGATCGAACTGATGGACCGCCTCGGCGTTCCGTTCAACCGCACCGGGGAAGGCTTCATCGATCGCCGACGGTTTGGCGGCACGCTTTACAAACGTACCGCCTTCGCCGGGGCGACCACCGGCCAACAGTTGCTCTACGCCCTCGACGAACAGGTCCGCCGCCAGGAAGCCGCCGGTGCGATCGACAAATATGAGTTCTGGGACTTCTTGGGTGTCATCCAAGACGAAACCGGGCGGTGCCGTGGTGCGGTCGCCCAAAACATGAACACGATGGAAATTCGCGCGTTCCCCGCCGACGCCGTCGTCGTCGCGACCGGCGGATGCGGCCTGATTTATGGCCGCAGCACGATGAGCGTGTTCTGCACCGGTAGTGCCGCGAGCCGCTGTTTCCAAGTCGGTGCGAAATACGCCAACGCGGAATTCATTCAGGTTCACCCGACCGCGATCCCGGGCGCCGATAAACTGCGTCTGATGAGCGAGTCGGCTCGGGGCGAAGGCGGCCGCGTTTGGGTGCCACGCACTCCGCAAGACCCACGTTCGCCACGCGATATCCCGGAAGCCGACCGGTATTACTTCCTCGAAGAACGCTACCCCGAGTACGGCAACCTCGTCCCGCGCGACATTGCCACTCGTGAGATTTTCGACATCTGTGTCAACGAAGGACTCAGCGTCGAAGACGACCGCATGTGCGTCTACCTCGATTTGACCCACATCGAGCGGTCGGAACTGGACCGGAAACTCGGCGGGATTCTCGAAATCTACGAGAAGTTCCAGGGCGTCGATCCTCGTGACGAACCGATGAAGATTTTCCCCGCGGTGCACTACAGCATGGGCGGTTTGTGGGCGGACTACGTCAAGAGCGCCGACGGAGGCCTCGAACCCGGTGCCCCTCGCAACCACATGACCAGCATCGAAGGCTTGTATGCGATCGGCGAATGCGACTACCACTACCACGGTGCCAATCGTCTTGGTGCGAACTCGTTGCTTTCGTGCATTTTTACCGGTTTGTTTACCGGGACGTCGATCGTCAACTACGCCGCCTCGCAAAAATCCGGCGCAGCGGACGTCCCGCAGTCATTGCTCGACGCAGCGGTCAAGGCTCAACAGGATCGCCACGACCATCTGCTCAACGGCAACAAAGACAGCGACGAAAACCCATACCTGATTCACCAAGAACTCGGCGACATCATGACTCGCGCCGCGACGGTGGTTCGCAAAAACGACCAACTCCGCGAAGCGATCGCGAAAGTCGACGAACTGCACGAGCGTGCGATGCGTGTGAACCTGGCCGATACGGGGACGTGGACCAACCAAAACGTCATCTTCGCGAAGGCGTTGCAGGACATGTTCCCGCTCGCCAAGGCGCTGCTTCGCGGTGCACTGCAACGTGACGAGTGTCGCGGTGCTCACTTCAAACCGGAATTCATCAAGCCGCCGTTGACATCCGACGACCCCGTCGAACGCCGACGTCAGGCCGAAGCATGGTGCGACGCGTTTGAAGCCAACAACGAGAAGTACCTCAAGAGCACGGTCGCGACTTGGAACAGTGCCACCAATCAACCTGAACTCACCTACGAACCGGTGGACACCTCATTGATCCCGCCACGGCCTCGGCTGTACGGACTGGTCGGTGCCGAAGCGATCGAGGAGGTTTGGAACGAACGTGCCGCTGCAAAAGCCGGCCAATCCGGATCGGTTCAAACGGCCGGTTCGCACTGAGCCATCAATCACGCCGGGTAAGTCGATTGACACACCCAAACAATTTATTGATCCCTTTTTATCAACGCTCGAATCCTTTTCCTTTCCGCCGCTAGCGAGCCCTGAATTCCGATGATCGCCCTGGAACCTTCAGCCAAGAATCGCCCTGAATTCATCAATGTCCGCGTTCGTCGCCAAGACGGCCCCGGCACGAAGCCGTACTGGGAACTCCACAAGGTCAAGTACGAGCGAGAGATGAACGTGATCAGCGTCCTGCAGCGGATCGCGGCACAGGCGACCACCGTCGACGGCAAGAAAGTCACGCCGGTCGCATGGGATTGCGGATGCCTCGAAGAAGTCTGCGGCGCCTGCACGATGGTCATCAACGGACGGGTACGCCAAAGCTGCAGTGCGTTGGTGGATCGCCTGTTCGAAGAAAACTCGGACGAGATCGTGCTCGAACCGATGACGAAGTTTCCCGTGCTGCGTGACCTGATGGTCGACCGCGGTCGGTTGTTCGAAGCCCTCGAACGTGTCGAAGGTTGGGTTCCCGTCGACAGCTATTACAACCTCGGCCCCGGCGAACGGATTTCTCGCGAAGACCAAGAACGAAACTATCCGCTCAGCC
>JBICHZ010000363.1:0-2727 GCA_043101355.1 Rhodopirellula sp. JB044 | reverse complement strand
GGCCGAAGGCGTATTCCAGCGGTTCGCCGAGTATGAACCCCATCACCATCGGCATCACGTCGAACCTTCCCGCCCTGGCGAGCAGGCCGAGCAGCCCGAAGGCGACCAAGTTGGTGATTGAACCGCACGACCAGTGGGATGAGTACTACACGAGCGGCACGGTGTCGAGCGGAACGACGATTACCGTCGACATGCCGATTCCCGAATCGGTCGACGCATTGACGGGGATCCAGATTACCGCGATGCCGCACGATCCTGAGCAAGCGTTGATTGACTCGGAGTGGGGATTTGTGATGTCGCACATTTCCGCCGAGTTGTTGCCGCCGGAGGACGCCGATCCGAAGACGAAGCCGGTGCCGATCGGATTGGCTCGTGTTTATGGCGACGAGCCGTATCCGTACCACGATCCGAACGGGAGTCTGGATAACGAGCGAGGAGGATTCTCGGCGTACTCGCGGATCCATCATCCGAGGCAGGCGGTTGTGGTGCTCGAGAAAGCGGTCGCGGTCGAACCCGGTTCGAAATTGCGGCTGAAGATTTTGCACCGGATCACTGAGCTAGCTGCGTTCCCGCTGGTGACCAAACGGGCTCACTTTGCGGTGTCGTCCGACGAGGGGCTCTTGCACCTTCCCAAAGACGAATCGATCGCCGAGGCGAAGAAAGAACTGAAGGAGATTCAAACCGAACTCGCTGCGATCAAGAGCACGGAGGTGCCGGTGCTGCGTGAACGCGAGGGCGAATTTGCCCGGCCAACGCATGTCTTCGGCGGCGGTTTGTTTTTGACGAAGGAGCATCAGGTCTTCTCCGATGTGCCGAATTCGCTGCGTGGCGAGGACGATCGGCTGAGCAATCGGCTCGAAATGGCGAAGTGGTTGGTCAGCGATGCCAACCCGCTGACCGCGCGGGTGGCGGTCAATCGCTACTGGGCACAGATGTTTGGAGTGGGTCTCGTTGCGACGGAGGAAGATTTTGGATCGACCGGTGACCGGCCCTCGCATCCGGAATTGCTCGATGACTTGGCCGTTCGCTTTCGGGAGGACTACCAATGGAGCGTGAAGAAGTTGCTCCGTGAGATCGCGTTGTCGCGGACGTACCGTCAGAGTTCAGAGATCCGTCCCGAGTTGCTCGAAGAGGACGCGCGCAATCGCTTTCTCGCTCGCGGGCCGCGGCACGGTTTGCCAGCGGAAACGGTCCGTGACCAGATGCTCGCGATCAGCGGTTTGTTGTCCGAGAAGATGTTCGGCGAACCGACGTATCCGCCGTTGCCTCCGGGAGTTTGGCGGGCACGGCGGGGATCGTGGAAGACGCCCAAACCGGGCGAGGAAGACCGCTATCGCAGGAGCGTCTACACGTATGTCAAACGCAGCGTCCCGTTCCCGATCTCGGCGACGTTTGATGCTCCGTCGCGGGAGTTTTGCGTGCCGAAACGTTTGCGGTCGAACACTCCGTTGCAACCGTTGATGCTGATGAACGACGTCGGGTTCGTTGAGTGTTCGAAGGCGCTCGCGACGCGGATGAGCGAACACAGCGACGAGTTGACCGAACAGGTCTCGTATGGGTTTTTGTTGGCTACCTGCCGGCCGGCGGATTCAGACGAGGTGGAACGTTTGGTGGCGATGCATGAAACGATTTGCGAAAAGAGTGATGCGGAGAACGCGTTGCAATCGGTTGCCGCCGTGTTGATGAACCTCGATGAAGTGATCACCAAATAATTCCCCGCCGCCACGTTGCGTGTGCGTGTTTTGATTTTTGTAATTCGAATTTTGGTCCGACTATGAATCGTCTTTCTATTGAACAAGAGATCGTTCGCACCCGGCTCGAACAGGACACCCGCCGGCAGTTCTTGCAGCGCTGCACGACGGGGTTGGGCGGCATGTGGTTGGCGTCGCAGTCTGCGTTGGCGTCGTCACCGGCCGATCATGCGACGTTGCCGCATTTTCCACCGAAAGCGAAGCGGGTGATCTTTCTGCACATGATCGGTGGGCCGAGCCAATTGGAGTTGTTCGACTACAAACCGGACTTGGCCAAGTACGACGGTCGTGACGCGCCGCAGGAGTATCTCGACGGGCAACGGTTTGCGTTCATCCAGGGAACTCCGCAAATGCTCGGGCCGCAATTTTCGTTCAAGCAATACGGCGAGAGCGGAGCCTGGGTGTCGGAGTTGTTCCCCCATGTCGCCGGTCACGTCGACAAACTGTGTTTTATCAAGACGATGCAAACGGATCAATTCAACCACGGTCCGGCGCAGCTATTGGTACATACCGGAAACGCCCGCATCGGATATCCGTCCGAAGGTGCGTGGGTGACATGGGGCCTGGGCACCGAAAACGAAGATTTGCCGGGGTTCATGGTTTTGTTGTCCGGTGGCGTTCCGCGTAACGGGAAAGCGTTGTGGGCGAACGGCTATTTGCCGTCGGTCTACCAGGGTGTGCAGTGTCGATCGCAAGGCGACCCGATCCTGAATATTTCCAACCCGGAGAACGTGACTCGCGATATCCGTCGTCAAATGCTCAACGCGTTGGGGGATCTCAATCGCAAGAGTCACGAGCAGTTTCATGACCCGGAGACGTTGACGCGAATCGCTCAGTACGAGATGTCGTTCCGGATGCAGATGGCGGTTCCTGACGTGGCGGATATCAACGAGGAACCGCAGGAAATTTTGGATTTATACGGCGCCGAAAAAGGCAAGGTCTCGTTCGCGAACAACTGTTTACTCGCACGTCGTTT
>JBICHZ010000362.1:0-5921 GCA_043101355.1 Rhodopirellula sp. JB044 | reverse complement strand
CGGGCATATTTTGCAAAGTCTAAACGCAATCTGGTACCGATTGATGTCTCGCTTCTGAGCCAACCGCGCCCCGACGCATACCGAATTGATGAGGGCGACACGCTGGGGCTGGTAATCGAAGGCGTCCTGCCTTTTTATGCAAAAGGAGACCCGCCTCAACTTCCTCCCGTTCACTTTCCGGAGGGCGATCAGGATCAAGGCCCGGCAGTGGGTGTGCCGGTCGTCGTGCAGGAAGGCGGTATTGTAACTTTGCCGATAATCGGGAGAGTGAGCTTGCGCGGGCTGACGATGCTCGACGCGGCTGATCTGCTGAAACGGCGTTACGAAGAGGAAGAAGTTCTCACGGACAAAGCAACCCAGCCGATCGTCACACTCATCCATCCGCGCCAAATCAGCGTGATGGTGGTCCGTGAAGACACGGGAGAGAGCAGCGACCGAGTCAACTACGAGGACGCAAATGGCGGCATCTATCAATTGCCAGCATACAAGAATGATGTGTTGAACGCATTGCTAGTCAGCGGGGGGCTCCCAGGACTCAAGGCGAAAAACGAAGTTCGAGTTTATCGTCGACCAACGGTGGAGCAATTCCAAAGCGGTTACCTTATCGACTCCGAAATGTTTCCACCAAACGCTGAATTGGAGTTGAGTTACGACGAACAGTTCACCCGGCCCTCCAAGACAATTCCACTGCGTGTTGAGCGTGGAACGCCGGTTGCGATTAGCCCTGAGGACGTGATTCTCAACGACGGTGACATTGTATATATCGCCAACCGGGATACGGAGGTCTTCTACACCGCCGGCCTGCTGCCTGGAGGTGAACATCTGCTGCCTCGCGATTACGACGTCGACATCTTCGAAGCCATGGCAATCGCGGGATATTCCTATGGCAATGGAGCCAGCTCCGGAGGGGGCGGAATCGGCCCGGGTTCAACCGGGGTCATCCCCACGGAACTGTTCATCTTTCGAGAATGCGAAAACGGAAACGAATACAGCATTCGTGTTGATCTCGAGCAGGCGATCAAGTGCGACCGAGATCGGCTTCTAGTTCAATCCGGCGACAAACTTCTGTTGCGTTACAGTTGCTGTGAAGAGGCGCTTAACTTTGGCATTTTCTCATTCTTCACCTATGGGATTCAGCAGCTGTTCAGTCAATGATCGTGGCATGCAATTGCTCGCCCCATAGCACCTCGCATTATCACACTTATACCATCTGAATGCGAGACTATATTCCAAAGGCGTCTGAGCAGATCCACCCTTTCTATCGATTCAACCGTTCGCAAAGCAGTTGACTGCAATATACTCAGACGATGCCGCACGGTGGCGACGCAGATGCTACGTCCTTGTTGGCCTGTTCATTGCGATGTGGCTTGCTACGTCGTCAGCGACAATTCGTGGCATCTGCATCTTGCCGCTCCACGTTCATGACGAGGCGACACGGGCTGATATCGCTTATGTAATGGCTGATGGCGAAGCGATATGGGAAAGGTTGCGTGCTGCGGCCGATCTGTACCACATGCGTCGAGTCAAGACAATCTCTCTGCTCAATGAGCAGCGTACATCCGGGTACAACTTTATCCGAAAACGCAACGATACGCGTCTGCAACGAGAGATTGACTATCTCGGTCTCTTCGGCGTACCTGCCTCGAAAATTCTTCTGATTGATCCGGTTGAAGGCGATCTCTTCAGCTCTCGAAGTGAGGCGGTCGGCATGAAACGCAAGCACCCTGCGCTAAAACGCATTGCGATTGTGACATCAAGCCCGCATACCAGACGAGCCAAGCTTTGCTTTCAAAGAGTCTACACCGGCGACGTCAGCATCCAGGTGTACTCGGCAACCTCCCCATCTCAAAGCGCTGAAACGTTCAGCCCGATTTGGATAGAGTATTGCAAATTCTTCGTCTATTGGATCTGTATTTAGCCATCGCCTCGCAATTGCAAAAACATCATGCGTAAAAACGCAAGCAACAACACAACGTTCTATTTATCCGGCGCAACTTTATTAGTTTTGGCGGCTCTAGGCATCTCAACCGTCCATTCCCAGACACCTGGGACGCCAAATCTTACGCCAGCGAAATCGAGTTTCGGCTTTGATGTCCCTGCCGCAGCATTGTTGACGGACAGAGGACGCCAACTCGCGGAGAATCTAAGAAATCTGAAACGCACCCGGTCCAATCTGGGCGACAAGCATCCCACCGTACCACTGATAGAAGAACAAATCGAAGATACGATTCAACAACTGCAAGCATGGATCCCCGCAGATACAAGCGAGCCCAACCCCTTTATTCCTTCTCAGCAAAGTGGGTCAGTGACCGCTGACGTCTCTCAACCGCCTGAGATGAATGAGAAAGATCTGCGTCAACTGGTTCTGAGTTTGCATCGCCGGATCGAACAATTGGAACTACGTGTCAGAAACCTCGAACGGAAAAATCAACAATAAAACCCTTGTGGTGATTACTCGAAAATTCGGAACCATTGTTTAACGGCTCGTCAATTCCCCAGAAAAACCAATTGGTTCCCATCGTGATCGAGAAAGCAAATGAAGTTGTCTCGCAATAAGACCGATATCAGAATTATGGTCTAGGTATCACGTTTCCCTCCGACTCGCTTGAGTGCCATGCTTTGGAATATCGCGTTCCGCACTCTCTTCCACGACAGAGGGAAGCTCCTGGCCGGTCTCGTAGGGGTCATTTTTTCGGTAGTACTGGTCAACATTCAAGGCGGGCTGTTCTTTGGCCTGATCCGAAAAGCGAGCCTGTTGGTTGACGAAAGCAATGCCGACATCTGGGTTGGCCACCGCGGCATGCACAACGTGGACTTCCCACATGACATTCCAGAGCGTTGGATCCACCGGATTCGCAGTATTGAGGGCGTCCAAGAAGCCCAACCGATGCGTATCGCCTTCTCAGAGATATCGCTCCCCAATGGTGGCCACGAGGGAACGATGATTGTTGGACTCAAACCGGGCACCGACCTTGGTCGTGCATACGAGATTCAACAGGGACCACAAGAGGCGCTTGATCACGTCGATGGCGTCGTTGTCGACGTTTGCGATGACGCGAAACTCATGGATCCCGAGATTGGATCGGTTCGAGAGATCGGTGCGAGTCGGGCGGTAGTCAGTGGCAAGTGCTACGGCGTACTCAGCTTTCTGGTCACTCCATACGTGTTTACGACGTATGACCGTGCTGTTGAATTTTCGGGCGGTGACCCGATGATGACATCCTACTTTTTAGTCAGGACAGAACCGGGTGTCGACGCACAAATAGTTTGCGATGAAATTAGTCGCAGACTCGACGATGTATCGGCGATGACGTCAGAGGAGTTTGCCGACATGAGCATCAATTATTGGCTGACCCGCACCGGATTGGGGCTCAGTTTCGGCGCAGCCACTGCATTGGGATTGCTCGTAGGATTGGTCATGGTCGCCCAAACACTTTACGCGATGGTGTTGGACCGGATTAGTGAATTTGCGACACTCAAAGCACTCGGATCGAAGGAAGGGGAGATCTTGCTACTCCTTGGCGCCCAAAGTTCATTGGTTGCAATCGTGGGCATCGTCATCGGAATTGCGTTGAGTGTGTTGATTCGATTTCTATTCAGTACCCCACGTGCAGAAATCATGTTCTCACAGGGACTTTATACGGGCAGTGCCGCGATCGTCTTTATCATTTGTTTGGCGGCCTCCGGCTTGCCTTACCTTCGAGTTCGAAAGGTTGACCCTCACTCGATCCTTCAGGGCTAGAAATCAATGACAAATTTGAACTTCGTGCCCGATGCACCTAACGGAATGGGTCACGCAGCAAGCAGCTCCTATCTTCCGTTGAGCGATAATCCGCTCGCGGCTAGATCAACAAATCCCGGAATTACTGATAAACAGGAGCGAGTGCTGACCGCGACCAACGTCCGAAAAGGCTATTCCATCGGTGGTGAAAAACGTTGGGTACTCGACGGTGTCGACTTCCATGTCGATGCAGGTGAATGTGTGTTCTTGTCAGGGCCATCAGGAAGCGGAAAGAGCACCTTGCTCTCGATCATTGGATGTCTGCTCGAGTCCGATGAGGGCGAGATCCGACTCGCAGGACAACGGGCGGATCAGTTGAACGTCGCAGAGCGAACAAAGCTTCGTCGCAACAACATCGGGTTCGTGTTTCAACGATTTCAACTGATCCGCGGCCTATCAGCAAAAGACAACGTCGCAGTGCCACTTTCGCTACAAGGTCACTCCCTTCAAGAAGCTCGTATCATGGCGACAGAGATCCTCGCTAGGGTTGGCTTGGAGATGCACCGCGACCAGCTTCCAACGCAGATGAGTCCGGGACAATGCCAACGTGTTGCACTCGCCCGCGCGGTGGTTTCCTCACCACGCTTGCTTCTGGCAGACGAGCCTACCGCGGCTCTTGATCGCCAATCAGGATACGAAGTCATGGTCCTGCTTCGAGAGTTATTGCAGGCAACCAACTCTGCTACCGTTGTGGTGACTCATGATCCTCGAATCTCCGAATTCGCAGATCGAATCTGTGAGATCGAAAATGGGAGATTGATATGAGTCAAACAAAGGCAGTTGTCTTTACGATGTTCATCTGCTGTGTAGGCCTCTCAATTGTTGAGAACAAACGACAGCGAACTGCAATCCCTCAGTCGTCTTTGGTCAGCACTCGCAACCCGTCGGCTCGGTTGACAATCCGTGCCCCAGGGCGAATCACGGGCCAGACGGAAGAGATCGAGTTGAAGCCGCAAGTGATAGAACCGATTACCGAAATCCACGTTCGACGAGGTGACCAGGTCGAAGCGGGCGACCTGCTCGCAACCCTTGACCGAGACTCAATGCGATATGAAATGCAACTTGCTTCCGCAATGGTTCAGCAACGGCAGGCAGAATTAGAGCGTCTCGAGAATGGTGCTCGACAGAGTGAAATCGCGACTGCGAGACTCGAGTTTGAGGCAGCGACTGCTCGGCTAGACAGTGCATCGGCACGACTAAAACGCGCACTTCGGCTAAATATGAAAACAGCGATAAGCGAGCAAGAACTCGAGGAAATCCGGTTCAATCACGCATCGCTGAAAGCACTAGCGGAGGCATCGCGAAATCGACTCACAACACTCGTCGCTCCCGCAAGAGCGGAAGACCTAAGCGTCGCAGTCGCGTTGGTTCGTGCCGCTGAGGCAAACAAGATGCTTGCTCAACAGCGACTTAGTAAAACCGAAATCCGTGCACCGGTCTCTGGGACAATACTCGAGATCAACGGCCAAATTGGGGAACTAGTAGGCGCCCCGAATTCCCCTCCTCTGATTGTCATGTGCAATGACAAGAACCAGCGAGTGATTGTGGACATCGATGAATTCGATGCTTTGAAAGTGGCGTGTGGCCAAAGTTGTGAAGTCAGCAGCGACAGTGCGGAAGGGGTTATCGCAATCGGCAAGATCGCAGAAATTGAACCATGGATGCAGCCAAAGCAGATCTACGGGCAGTGGGCTGGGGAACGGAACGATACGTTTAGCCGCCGCGTTTGGGTTGATCTCGAACCAGATAGTACTCATCTCCCGGTAGGGCTTCCTGTTCAAGTGCGTATCCATATCGAAACTCCTCATTCAAAGCAGCTCCACTACCCCAATCTCACACGAGACCGGTCTTTGCCAGCATCCTGAATCAGTCTTAACCAACGTGGTGTCAACGACATCCGCATACCGCGTTTGGAAAGAAAAGAGATTTGCAAGGGCTAGATGTGGTCGACCTGCATACCGGTCCACTCGCATAAAATCTCGCGCAGGTTGGCTTCGTTTTGTTGGCAATCAGTTAGAATCAGCGAGATACCGAGGGGAAGCAGTTTCGTCGGTAGTTTCTGTTGCTTGTTTCCACGAGATAGAGCCGATTGATGTCGATGCGATTGCTGACGTGTTTTTGCTTTGGTTTGGTTTCCTCT
>JBICHZ010000361.1:0-4582 GCA_043101355.1 Rhodopirellula sp. JB044 | reverse complement strand
TGGTAATCAAGTTCGATAGCGAGACTGACTTGCCTAACGGTGTCGGTAAAGTGAAATCAGGAGCGTTCTGGCCGACGTTCAACGCGTTCGCACCGGATTGAAATGCTTCGGCGGAGGACAACAGTTCGTCGACCTTCTTGGCAAAATTCGGATTGTTCTTTCGAGTGTTGGCGATCTTGGCGTCGGTTTGTTCTCGGAGACTTGGCATTTGCATTCCTGTCAGTGACGAGGCACCGCGGGGGTTTCCGATATCGCGGCGTTTGATGGGTAATGTTTGCCGGCGGCAATCTTCCGCCAAAACGAATGCCTCCGTTGGGATCGAACCGGTGCTTCGTGCGACTTCCTCGCGAAGACACGATTACACGATGAGGCCCAATAGCCGAGTCCGCAAAGCAACTTTTTCACCCCAATGGAATTTGGGACAACGAGGCGATTAACGTTTCTGTGACGTGTCCACCAGATTGACCTCAACCGCAGGTCGGGCCGGCGGGGCGTCGGCGATGTGCTGTGCCCAGTCGATCAGTTTGGCACGGTCTCGTGGGTTACCGCGTTTCCTAATTCTTTCGTGTCGAACCACATCGCTGCATGTGAGGTGCCAGATGGTCGGTTGGACTCCGAAACGGTTTTGTAGACGGTTCGGCCAATTCGTGTCGCGAAGTTCTCGTGTGAAAGGGCCGACGATGACCACATGCGTGTGCGCTAAGTTTTCGACCGCGGTGTCAAAGAGACATTCATAAACCGCGTCGCGGAACAACCGCTTGTATTCGGGGCTGTCACGATCGGTCGGGTCGAGTCCCGCAGCCGTCAGACCCGCTCGCACGACAGGTTCCGTGATCGTGTCGCTATCGAGAAATGCTGCTTTCAGCTCTGCCGCCAGGTGTTTGCCGAACGTGCTTTTGCCGACCCCCGCGGCTCCGGTAACAATGTGAAGTGATGGCTTACTCAGATTGATGTTTGGCGGAAGGCGGATCGGTTCGGGCATGGTGCGATCGGTGTCAATGCAATGACAAGGCGGTGAGTTGGTGAACGTTTCTGCGGCGAATGGTTGATCTCACGCCGCTTGTTCTTGGAGTTCTTCGATTCGTCGCTGCATCCACTCGTCGATTCGCGTTTCATCAACCTCCTGCGAACGCAGGACTTCTTTAGCGAGCAGTTGCCCCGCGTCCGTATCTTGAGCAACGACGACGTTGACTCCAAGGTTGCGTAGCCGTTCGGCTCGAACTTCATCAGCAACGGTGATGTGCTGGGTCAGGCCGGGGAAACGTTCATTGACGATCGGAACGAGTTTTTCAACTTCATCCAATCGGACACTCGCCAGCACGACTGAGTTGCGTTGATCCATTTCCATGGTTTGAGCCAAACGCAGGTCGCTGAGATCGCCAAACGCGACGCGATAGCCGTCCACGCTCGCGGCGGTGAATTGCTCATAGTCACGTTCCACGGCTTCGTATTGAATCTGATGGGCCTCCAAAGCATCGGCGACGTGTCGGCCGATTTCGTTCATGCCATAAATCATAACCGGAGCGATGGACTCGATCGGGGTGGTTTCGGATTTGGGAACGGACGTCTTTCCGCGGCGTCGTAAAGAGCGTGCGAGGCGGTTTCCGAGTTCGGCGACTGTCGGTGTCAGTGCGAGTGACAACGCCACTCCGATGAAAACGATGCCGACGGTTTGTTCGCCAAACGCTTGCCGAATGGTACCCATTGAAAGAATGACGAAGACAAACTCGCTGCCCTGTGCCAACAAAAATCCGAGTTGCAAAGATCCCGGCAAAGACCACCCGACCACCCTCGCAGCGAGAGACACCGCGACCGATTTGACAGCGATCAGCACGATCGTGAACGCAGCAATCTGCCACCAGTTATTTAGCAGCACCCGCCAGTTCAATGACATGCCGATGGAGATGAAGAAGAAAGCCATCAACAGATCTCGAAACGGTTTCGCTTCGGTGCGAATCAAATGACGAAACGGTGTTTCCGCGAGCATCATGCCGCCGAGGAAGGCACCGAGTGTCAGCGACAATCCCAACCAACCGCTCGCCGCCGCCATCGACAGAACGATCAACAGCGCGATCGCCGTGAAGACCTCTTCGTTCTTCGATCGGGCGATCGTTTGAAACATCGGTCGCAGAATGTAACGCCCTAAAACAACAGACGCCGCAAAAGCAATTACGCCTTTCACGGCCGCCAGACCGATCAATGCAGGAAGGCTTGTCGCCGGTGATTTTGAATCACCAACCCCCATCTCCCCACCGCCCATCGACGCGGCGAGCACCAGCAGGAAGATCGCGAGCACGTCCTGCAGGATCAGAACCGCGGTCGACGTCCGGCCGACCGGGCATTGGTTTTGTTGGCGTTGTTGCAGCGTCGGGTTCACCACCGCCGTGGACGAAAGTGACAACGCACATCCGACGACCAACGCAATGTCAAACGGGTATCCGAATGCCATCGCGATGCCGGTGAAAGCGACCGCGCACAAAGTGATCTGAATCGGGCCGAGTCCAAAGATGTCTCGCCGAGCGTCCCAGATGTGACCGATCGAAAAATGAAGACCGATGTCGAATAATAAGAACACCACCCCAAGCTCCGCGAGTAGATGCACTGTCGCGTTTTCGTGCATCCATCCGAGCGCATGCTCGCCGATCAACATCCCGCCGAGCATGTAACCGACGATCGGGCTGAGCCCCAAGCGGCGCATCAACACAATCGAGCAAATGCCGATTGTCAGCAGCAGGATCGCCGGCAGGAGAGCGTGGACTTGTTCCATGACAGGTGTTTCGAGGTGGTTGCGATGGTCGATCAATCCGAGATGAATCCAACGCGGTTTCCAAGATGATCGAACGGGGCCGTCTCACATCTTCTCGCTAAGATCGGTAAAGATTGTCCTCGCTCTGCTGGCTCGACTGCTGCCATGTTCCTCCCGCGAGTCACCAGGGCGAAAGCTGGTGATGCCTTCGCGGAGGGCCGGGGGAATGTCAGCGAACGCACGGTAGGCCATCGACCACCCTTCGAAACTGCGCGTCGTGATCTGGCCTCGGTACATGACATCGATCGATGTGTGCCGGCCATCCGATTTGATCTTCTCCATCAGCATATCGAGCGTTTCGGAATCACCTTCGAGTAATTGAATGAACTCGCGGGTTTGATCGTTGTAGAGCAGTGTTCCGGTCACGTCGAGCGATGAGTTTTTGCGCCGAGCATGCTCTAGTAGTTCGCGGAGGTCGTCCGCATCCATAACCCGGGTTGCCACGCTGCAGTAAACGAGTTCGTTCAACATGTCGTTGGTCAAGAAAGTCGGCAGAAAACCAAGACGATGCTGCTGGAGAAACTCACGGTGAGTGTGACGTCGCATCGTGCGAATTGAGAGTGTCGGAAAAACTGCGTCCTATGATAGAGAAGAAGGGCGAGGAAGGAGAGGGTGGGCCATGAAGGTCGGTCTAAGTCGCCGGTAGGGAAATTCTCTTGCCTATCGTTCCATCCCGCCGCCCCGTTCAGGGGAACGAAACGGACTTTTTCGAGCTTTTCGCGGTAGAACGGGTGCGCGTCTGTTCGCGTCACTCGATAGAGCGTCTGCGGCGAGCGATCGTTTCCCAAGGGAGCAATGCTGCTCCCCCAATCGCGAGTTGATCCCGAAGCGCGGCGGGGACTTTACCACCTGCCGCCGCAATGCAGATTCCGTCAAATGGTGCGTGCTCAGGTCATCCCTGGTGTCCGTCCCCGATACGGATTCTCACATTCCCGTAGCCTTCGGCGTTCAGGCGAGTCTTGGCTTTTTGTGCCAGTTCGGGGCGCGATTGATCAACGTTTGATTGATAACGATGTTTCACTCTTCTTGTTCGCGAAGTTCTTTTGCGACGGTGAGGTAGTAATTCCTCGCCGTTGCATTAACCATGTCGTGAGCCAAGTTGGTTAACGCTTGAGCTTTGATTTGCTTGGCGTTGGAATCTTCTTTGTCCAAAGCGAGCAATTGATCGGCGAGTTGTGCTGCCCATTGGTTGTCGCCGCTGCCCACTGCATCTTCGGCGGCTTTGACCAATTTGTCTTTTCCACCGGCGAGTTTCTCCATCCGTTGAGCCTCCGCTTGGGGTGGTAAAGGAAACAGGTTGCTCGCGTTGCCGTCGAACCACCCCAAGTAGCCGTTGAACACGGACCGCACGCCCCACTGAGGATGTCCGTAAAACGGTTGCAGGTATTCCTTGTTCGCTAGATGCTCGGGCAATTGCACGTACTCGACCAACTCATCCGGGGTGAGTCCTTTGTTGATACCCTCGACGGTTTTGTCATGAATGAATTGCACGGCATCGCGATAGTCGGTCAAGACTTGCTGGACCTGTGACGGAACAGTGATTGGTCGAGTGTGTCCACCAACGAGGGCATTTGGTTTTCGCTCGGCCATGTTGCCAAGGCTTTCGGCCCACAATCGAACGCTGCGATTGGGAGTCCCGCGGATCGCGTACAGGTTTGGGAATGATTGATAGAAGTCGTCTCCCGCGAACAGCACCTTGCCGGCGGGATACCAGACGAAAATGCCGTCGTTGGTTTCGCCAGGTGCCGCCACCAATTCCAGTTCAACGCCCGCAAC
>JBICHZ010000360.1:0-6272 GCA_043101355.1 Rhodopirellula sp. JB044 | reverse complement strand
TTCCTGGCAGCCGCGGGAATGGCAGGCTCGGTCGAGCTGCGGTGCGGAAAAAGAAGGAATGCGGTTCGATCGCATTCTGCATGCACTGCTTGTTTGGCGTGTGTGGCCGCTGTTTGGCGTAGTGGATCTCGTTAAAGACCCTGCGGCAGGGGGGGGGCGTGCAGGGAGAACTTTAACAAGATCCACTAACGGGAATTTCGGGGGATAACCTGGGGCGGAGTGTTACCGGGGTGGATAGCGATCGCTGTTGAGCGATCTCGAGATTCTGAAATGATCAGCGGACTGAACCACGCTCGATCGCCGGCTAGTAACGTTGCCGGCTAGTAAAATCGCCGGCTAATAACATCGAGGGCTAGTAACTTAGCGTGCCGCCGCGAGAGGGTTTCTGTCGTTCGTTTAGCCACCATTCGCTCGGCCCCTCGGATTCGATGTCGCCCCACACGCTGAGTAGTTTTGCTTTTAGCTCTTCGGTCTTCTCAGGCATTGCCGCAGCGAGGTTGTTTTGTTCCTTCGGATCTTTTTCGATATCGTAGAGTTGGAACTGCGTCAGGGTGTCGTTACCGATAATCTTCCACCGACCGATACGCATGGCGACACGATCATTGGGCGGCGAAACATGCGTTCGCCAGAACAGTGGTATCTCACGTTGGAGTGGTTTGCCGGCGAACGCGGGCACCATGCTGACGCCGTCGATCGTGCGGTCGGTTGGCGTCGCAATTTTGTTGATATCGAGAATGGTGGCAAAAAGGTCGGTGCCGATCACCGGCACGTCGCTAACGGTGCCGGGTTCGATATGTCCGGGCCAACGTGCCAAGCCGGGAACTCGAATTCCGCCTTCGTGTTCGCTTCGCTTGCCTCCACGCAAACCACCCGTGGTTCCACCGAATCGAGCAACCGGTCCGTTGTCGGAAGTGAAGAACACAAACGTGTTTTCAGATAAACCATGTTTGTCCAACGCATCGAGAACCATGCCGAGTGCGTTGTCGAGTTGGGAGATATTCCCCATGTATTTGCTATTCTCATGACCGTCGTAGAGTGCCTGAAACTTCGTGTCGGTCGCGATCGGTGAATGCGGTTCGTGCACCCACACGGACATGGCAAACGGTTTGGCAGGGTCACGAATCTCGCTCAGCCAACGTTGAGCTTCAGAGGCGACGAGTTGGGCGGAATAGCCGATCAGTTCTCCGACTGGCTCCCCGTTGCGAACAAAGTTGTCGGGATTTTTATGGCTGGGGCTGGCGTTGTTCTGCGTGATCATCCAGTAGTCGAATCCGTGCTCGCCCGGTTGTGGATAGTCAGGGGTGTTGAATTGTTGCCTCGAATTGAGGTGCCACTTCCCGACATGACAGGTTTCGTAGCCGACCTCCTTGAGCAATTCAGGGTATGTAATTTCGCTCGCCCGCAGGTGGGCTTCATGGTTGCCTGAGAGATGGCGATAGACTCCGTTTCGGTAGGGTGTCCGTCCGGTGAGAATTGCCGATCGCGATGGAGAGCAAACGCCGCAGGCTGAGTAACACTGTGTGAACTTGACGCCTTCCGCCGCGAGTCGGTCCATGTTCGGGGTTTGAATTAACGGGTGCCCGTAGGTTCCCGAGTCGCCCCATCCCATGTCGTCGGCAACGAAGACGACCACGTTGGGACGCTCAGCGGAGGTCGGCGTTGACTCGGCACAGTTTGCGACCCGATGAGCGATCAGCAACTGTGATCCGATCAAACCGAGAGTGGCAACAAGGCTCAGGCGTAACATTGCGCCGTGGGACTGAGATTGATGAGGCCAACGCACAGGTTTCTCGACGTCCGCGTTGTGGCCCCTTTTTGAGGCGATGTGGTTCATTCGGACGGGTTCGCGATTTCGAAGGATGGAAAACACTCGAGTAACGCCCTTAGGGTAGGTTTGGTGGACATGCGTAAATGCGGTCGCACGCAGCTTCGTTAAACAAAACCGCCGCTATCAATCGCGTGATGTATTAAGCGGTGCTAGAATCGACGTAACCGGTCGGCAACGGAGTCTACGCCGCCCAACCGGAGTTCGCATGTCATCTGTTTGGATGACATTCGGTGCGGTTCGTGCCCTTTTTTGGTTGTACTATGTTCGACAACATCATTCGTAGTTACTCCGTGGTCGGTCAACAGAACAACGAGGCGGCCGCGTGGATTTTTCCGATCTTGATTGGCCTCGTTCTGGCCGGCTTAGGCGTCTACGCCATTTACCACGCGATCGTGGAACAAACGGAAGCGGGCAAAGCCAGGTACCGTCGCGATTCGATGGCGGCGTATGGCTATGTGAAGCCACCGATTCCCGTTTACAAAAGCGGCATTGCAGCGGGGATTGGCGTCGCGTTGATTCTCGGCGGGGTCATCTTTGTTATTGTCTTGGGAGGGAAGTCCGATCGTCGCCAAGCGGCTTCAGTGGTTCCCACGGTGCCTCAGACGTCGCGAACTCAAGAATCATCTTCTCCAACACCAACCGATACGAACACGGACCAATACGAAGCCAACGTTCCTGACGGCTCGATCACGACATCGACTGACTCATCGGATTCAGTGATGGACTCATACCCATCCGCCAACGTCAAAACCGACGACGACTCGACGCCAAAATTGGGTAACGCCTCTGCTCCTTACACCCCGAGCGTGCGAGACCGTAATCGCTCTCGCTTGGCAGAGCCGGTGAGACCTGACCCTTCCAATCGAAAAACGTCGGAATCGATGGCATCCGGGGCATCGATCGAAGAGCCTTCATTGGACGATTCCGCCGACCGCAAGTCGTCAGAAGATGACTCGAGCATGTTTTCGAACCGCGAGTCTCCGCGAGCAACGCCCCAAGAGTTGCGGCCGGTCAAACGCTATGCCATCTCGATTTCCTTACCGCCCGGCGCCACGGTGGTTCCCGACGATGCGCCTATTGTTGTCGGAACGCGGTTGGGGGCGGTCTGGGCACGCAAGTGGAATTACGTGACCGTCACGGCGACCCACGACGACGGGACTTTGGATGTCAAATGGGACAATTGGAACACCGAGTACCGAATGGTCCGAGAAGATCTCGCCATCGCGAAGTCGGACCTGGAGAAGTTGCAACAAAACGCAGTTATGGATACCGCGAAGGATCCACGGTTGTGGAGTGATGCGTCTGGTAAGTTCAAAGTGATGGCGACGTATGTCGACGCAAAAGACGGATTCGTTTTACTAAGAAAAGAAGATGGTCGTGAAGTTTCCGTTGCTGTTTCCAAACTGAGCCGAGAGGATCAAACGCTCATCGAAAACCTTTCAAAGAATTAGTCGCAACGTGAACCAAACCAATTGGCAGGAAATGCTCGAGGAATGCCGGGAGCGATTTGGGAACGCGCCTCGCGACTTTGGCAGTGCAGAACTCCAGCACCTAAAAATCGCATTTTCGTGGCTGACACGATGGGTTTCCAGGACAGATGCTCTGTGCCAACCACTCGCGGCGCAAAAGAAGGTGTTCCAAACAGGAACTGTGGTCTGGGGATGTGTGATTCAAGCCAACATGGGGCTTTTCGAGCCGGGGAATCAGGACTTGCCAGGCGAGACGGTTTACTCGCTGGCTCCTGACGATACGACCCCGGACACACTTGTTCAGCTAGCAGAACGCTTGGCGGGTCTGAAGGGGACGCAACCTGCTTCGAACCCAGAACGGCAAATTGCGGACTATCTAACGGATGAATTCATTCGCGTTTTCGGATTGGCCGTGCCGCAGCATTATTCCGAAGAACAATACTTGATTTCGACCGTTATGTTCGCTCGACATCATTTGCCCAACACGATGTTGTCAGACCGGATACTGCCTTTGGTTGTTGCAACAACGCCGCCTCATTTTGCGTTCGTGCTTCCGGCCGTTTACTGGTCGCAAGGATTGCTGGATCGATGGGGAGCGGAGCGTCCGCTCCTTGCTCGCGTGAAAAGATGAGTCATCGCCACGGTGAATGGATGGTCGGCGGCACCATGCGGTAGGTGGTTCACTGCCGGTGTCATTCGATGTTGTTACTTCATTTTCATTTGCGGAGGGACGCGGCCGTAGTTGGGATCGTAGACCGGGATGCCCATTCCGGATGGGGTTTGCCATCCCGTTTTGGGGCGGTGGGTCACGTAGGCATAGTACGGGGTCGCCGTCAAATCCGGACCGATGAAGGTCGGTGCGAGTTGGGTGATCCCTTTTTTGAGCGAGACGCGGAAGGTGACTTCTTTGGCCCCGGGCGGGATGTCTTTGGTTTCGTCGATATCCGCGATCTGCAATCGGGCTCGTTTGTAGTGGAACGCCTTACCGTAGGTTCCGTCGTTGATGCCTTTGTCTGCCTCTACCGGCCATCGACGCAGTGAGATTTCATATTCTCCGTCACGTTCGACTTCGATTGCCCAAAACGATTCCTCGGCAACGTCTCCGTTTCGAATGTGTTTTTGATTCCATGGCGGGGAACGGTCGATCAGCCAGTCGTGTGAGCATAGCGAGACAATCGGCGAGCGGTCTGATCCGATCACGATATAACTGGTCAAGTCATGTTCGCGTGACACGTCATCCCAGAATTGGTCGTACTCGCCACGCAGTCGTTTGGTAACCTTGGGGTATTCCGACGCCAGGTCATTGGTTTGTTTGGGATCCGCATCGAGGTCATAGAGTTCGGTTCCGTTGACCAAACGCCAACGATCGGTCATCACCGCGCTCTTTCGCCATTTGATCGGCGTGACGACGCGTTGTGACTCAACGATCAACGTCCGTTCATCCCATTGCTCGCCGTCGGTGTAGAGCAACTCGCGTAGGTTACTGCCGTCGAACTCAATTTCGGGAGCCTTCAAATCGCATAGGTCGATGAACGTCGGCAGGATGTCGATGTGTGCAGTCAACTGTTCGATTTTTTTGCCCGCTTCGATCTTTCCGTCGGGCCATCGGATGATAAACGGAACGCGGTGGCCGCCTTCGTATTCGGAGTTTTTGGCTCCTCGCATGCCGCCGTCATAGCCGCGACCATTGCGCAGACCTCCGGCGGTACCGTTGTCGGTCATGAAAACCAGGATCGTATTTTTGGCGAGTTCCTTGTCGTCGAGCAACTTCATCAGTTTCGCGAGATTGTCGTCGACATTGGTGATCATGCCGTAGAACTCTGCCAAGGAAACATCCGGGTTTCCCTCGTATGGGTCCGAGTATTCGGTTGGGCAAAAGTACGGACCGTGGGGAGCATTCGTGGCGATGTAAGCAAAAAACGGTCGGTCCTGGTTTGCTTCAATGAACTGCATGCCTTGTTCAAACCAAACGTCGGTGCAGTAGCCCTCGAACCGTTGGTGTTTGCCGTTCACGAGATAGGTGTCGTCGAAGTAGTCGTTGCCCCAGTAGTCGGGAGCCTGACCGACACCGCCTGCCTGATGGTAAACACAGTGTTGAAAACCGCGATCTTCGGGGCGATAGGGATAGCAATCGCCGAGGTGCCATTTGCCAAACATTCCCGTCGCGTAGCCGTTGTCGGCGAAGATGTTGGCCATCGTGATCTCGCGTCGACGCAGCATGCTGCGACCCTGGACGGTGTGCCACACGCCAACGCGATCGGAGTAGCGTCCGGTCATTAGCGCCGATCGGGTCGGTGCGCAAGTCGGGTCGACGTGAAAGTTATTGAGCAGCGTTCCTTGGCGGGCCAACGCGTCAATGTTGGGTGTTTTGATCGCCGGGTTTCCGGTGAAAGCCACGTCACCGTAACCTTGGTCGTCGGTGATGACGATCACGACGTTGGGTTTGGCGGAATCCGAATGGACATCGGTTGCCGCGTTGGCTTTCGTTGAAAGAGACACGACGAGTAGGAACGCGACGGCAGTCTTCGGGAGCGGTGGCGACATGTTTCTTTCTAATGGGACGGCGAACGTCCACGCGTGTCGTATCTGACAATGCTATGGGCACGTGGACTTGAGAACGCAGATAGTTTAGTGCCTCCATTCGCACACGTGTTCTCGGTGATCAAGAACTATCTTGTTCATGCAAAGCTATCTTGTTCATGCAAAGATCGTGTGCCGGTTACTGGTCGTTAAGCTCTATGTACTTGGAACTCGCGGTCAGTTCGCCCGATTTGACGTTGATGAAGCAGGACGTTGAGCCGGAGGGAATGGTTGCGGTGACGATCCATTTGTCGTCTTGATGCTGCAGAGTCGCTGGGGTTTAGGTCCAATTACGATTTACGGTGAAGCCCGTGTGCGTGGTCGAAATGATTTACGCCTGTGCGAGTGGTTTAGTCGAAACGAAAACAACGGTCAGGCGTTCGCCGATGAACTTA
>JBICHZ010000359.1:0-6147 GCA_043101355.1 Rhodopirellula sp. JB044 | reverse complement strand
CCCACGATCGGCCATAGGTAGGGTTTGTTGACGTCGTCGATGCGGTAGCCAACGAAGACTTCTCCGTTGAGCGAGACCGTGACACCGTGCTCGTTTTGCTCGATCGCGAATCCGTCCGTTGGGGATGGCGCGGGTTGTTCGTTCGCTGCCAATGGTTGAGGCGTCGTCTGCGATTCTTGGCATACGCATGGCGTGATACCGCACACGAAGAGAATCAAGGTACAGGCAAAGCGGTTGTTCATCAGCGTCGTCCTGCGATCAGAAGGGAATGGGCGGGAAGGAGGGGGGAGAGGATTTCGTCGGACGCCGTCGGCGGAACACGAAGATATTCAATGCACGCGTCAGATTCGATTCGAGATCTCGATCGATAGAAACAGTCTAATGAATGCCGTCGGTCTTGTGTGTAATCGAGCGTGGTGCGTGTAAAAGGTGTCCGACACCTTTTTTGAGGGGCGACGCCTTTTGGGGGCCGGTATTGCGGGTGGTGAATCGGGGTTGGTGCGGAATCTGGATGGGGTGATGGTCGACGTGGTGTGCGAGGCGTTACAATGCTCGGTCCACGACCAATCTGCAACACAAACGGATTTCCATCAGATGAACCGGTTCGCTTTCTCGTCCGCGATTTGGACTCACGCTTTCTCCCTCGGCATGTTTCTTCCCTCGGGCGCGGCCGTGCGTTCGCGGGTTTTGACGGCGGTCGGTTTTGCAATCGCGGCTGGTATGGGTTTCGTTTCCGCCGGAACGGTGGCCGCGTCTGAGGGAGATCAGTCGGCCGTCGTGTCTGACAGCGAATCCGCCTCGACGTCGCAATCTTCTCAATCCACAACCGCCAAGGATGCCCCAGTGCCCGCAACCGATAGCCTGCCTCAAATGCTTCGCAGCGTCGAAGGGATCTCTCAGTATGAACTCGATAACGGAGTTCAGATCTTGCTCTTCCCCGACGAGAGCAAGGAGGTCGTGACCGTGAACATGACTGTGTTCGTCGGTTCGCGGCATGAGGGTTACGGCGAAGCCGGCATGGCTCACCTGCTCGAGCACATGCTGTTCAAGGGCACGCCGACTCATCCGGAAGTCCCCAAGGTTCTGACCGAACGCGGGGCACGGTTCAACGGAACGACGTGGATGGACCGCACGAACTATTACGAGACGTTGCCGGCGAGTGAAGACAATTTGGAATTCGCGGTGAATCTCGAAGCCGACCGGTTGGTCAACAGTTTCATCCGTGGCGAAGACCTGGCGAGCGAAATGACAGTCGTTCGGAATGAATTCGAACGCGGCGAGAACTCACCGACGCGAGTCCTGATGCAGCGGATTGAGTCGGCGGCGTTCGATTGGCACAACTACGGCAAGTCGACGATTGGTAACCGCAGCGATATCGAACGTGTGCCGGTCGTCAAACTGAGAAAGTTCTATCGCAAGTTCTATCGGCCCGATAACGTGATGGTGATCGTGGCGGGCAAGTTCGAACCGGAACACGCGTTGGCGACGATTCAAAACGCGTTCGGATCGATCCCGGTTCCGGACACGCCGATCGACGAGACGTACACGGTCGAGCCGGCCAAAGACGGCGAGCGTACGGTGGTGCTGCGCCGGGTCGGTGAAGTTCAATCCGTCGGTGCGGCGTATCACATTCCCGCCGGCAGTCATCCCGACTACGCGGCGGCGAAGGCGTTGACGGTAGTGCTCGGCGATGAACCGAGCGGGCGTCTGTACAAAGAAATGGTCGAGACGGAAATCGCCAGCAGTGTTTACGCGATGGCATTTGGCTTTCGCGAACCCGGTCTTTTGATGTGCATGGCTGAGGTGCCGAAGGATCAGTCGCTCGAGCAGGCTCGCACGAAACTGATCGAAATTCTCGAAGACTCGTGGGACGACCATCCGATTACCGATGCGGAGGTCGAGCGCGCGAAGGCGCAGATTCTCAAGCAACGCGAGATGGCGTCGGCCGATACGGATAAAATCGCGGTGACATTAAGCGATTGGGCCGCGCAAGGTGATTGGCGTTTGTACTTCCTGTACCGTGATGCGGTGGAAGCGTTAACGGCCGATCAGGTTCGCGACGTTGCCAAGAAGTACCTCGTTCGAAACAACCGCACCGTCGGGCTGTTCATCCCCGGCGAAGAATCCGAACGGGTTCGGATTCCGGAATCGCCGGACCTCAACGTCGTTTTGAAAGATTACAAGGGACGCGAAGCCGTCGCGGCGGGCGAGAGTTTCGACCCGGATCCGATGGCGATCGAAAAACGGGTTCTGCGTGGCGATTTGGTCGGCGGGATGCGGTACTCGCTGTTGCCGAAGAAGACCCGCGGGGATGCGGTGACGTTGAAGTTGACGATTCGTTTCGGGACGCCGGAATCGTTGAAAGATCGAATGGGCGCGGTGGAAATGCTGGGGCTGTTGATGGCTCGCGGCACGACCGAAATGACCTACCAACAACTGCAGGACGAGTACACGCGTCTGAAGGCGGACGTGAGTCTTTATACGCTGATGGGGTTGCTGCAAGTCGAAGTCAAAACGAAGCAGGAGAACCTGCAGGAAGTCATTGCGTTGATCAGCGACGTGGTGAAGACGCCGCGTTTGGATGAGGGCGAGTTGGAATTGATCCGTCGTCAAATTATCGCTCAGTTGCAGCAAAGCCAGTCGGAACCGAGTGTGGTCGCGCCCCGGCACGTTCGACGTGCGTTGGCGCCGTATCCACCCGAAGACATCCGATACGTGATGACAATCGACGAAGAAATCGCGATGTACGAGGAAGCGACGATCGAACAAATTCGCGAACTGCACTCCGAGTACCTCGGCAACAACGCGGGCGAGTTGTCAGTGGTCGGTAACTTTGAACCGGCGGATGTGATCAAGGCGTTTCAGTCGGAGTTGGAAGGTTGGACGACGGACCAGCCTTATGTGCGAATCGATCGGCCTGCACATCCGGATGTTCCTGGGCAGATCGAATTGCTCGAAACGCCGGACAAGTCGAACGCGTTCATGTACAGCAGCCAGCAGTACGAGATGTCGGATCTCGATCCCGAGTTTGCCGCATTGACGTTGGGGAACTTTATCCTCGGTGGCGGTTCGCTGAGCAGTCGTTTGGCGGATCGGGTTCGCCAGCAGGAAGGTTTGTCCTACGGTGTTCGTTCGGGTGTCAGCCCGAGACCGAAAGACAACCGTGTCGACCTGACGATCTACGCGATCACGAACCCGGCGAACAAAGACAAGTTACTGAGGGTGATCCGCGAGGAGATTCACCGGTTGCTCATCGACGGCGTGACGCAGCAGGAGCTTAACGCGGCGAAGCAGTCGTATTTGCAGGCGGCTCGGATTTCGCGAACCGGTGACCCGGCTCTGGCGTCGATGTTGTTGATGGCGATGTTCACCGACCGCACGTTGGCGGACGTTGCCCAGCACGAGCAACACATACGCGAGGCAACGCTCGAGGATGTCAACGCGGCGATTCGCAAGTACATCAAACCGAACGATTTGGTGATCGCGGTCGCGGGAGATTTCGCGAGCGTGTCAGAATCGGAGTGAGGTTCGGATCGTTCGGTGGTGTGTGGTCTCGGTTTTGGAAAAACCGAGCGACGCGAGTGAGCCGATCGGGCGTAAGGCCTCGGGTGGAACGATCGGGTGATGTCGACGCCCAAACCGCGCACAACCCGAGTGCCTACGCACTTCGGGTCAGGGTTGGGTTGTGCGTACCTGCGCAGCCTCGCGGTTGAACTCTATTCGTAATTCTCGAACAGTTGTCGCAGTCCGAGCAGGTGGTCGTCGGCATCGCGTTTGATTTCGTCGAGCGTGCGGGCGGGCAGGTACGATTGCTCGGCAACGGCGTTTGCTCCGACAGCGCTTGCTTCGACAAAGCTTGCTTCGACAAAGCTTGCTCCGACGGGGACTGTTTCATATTGTTCAAACGCTTCGCTGCGTTCGAAACCTCGTGCGATGCGGCTCGTTCCGTCGGCGCCCGTCCACTGGGTCAACGATTCGCTGGTGTGCCATTCGCCGTCGGGGCTGTCGACGTAGATGCGTACGGTGTCGACTCCGCCGCGTGATGCGGTCGCGGTCACGTCTTCGAATCCCGTGGCGCTCGCTCGGTATCCGACGCCACTGATCAACGATCGGGTTTGAGCGATCGACATGAAATCGTCGCCGGAACTGTCACCGAGGTCAGCGGTGTCGTGTCCGCCGGCTTCCGCGTAGGCGAACACACGTTCGAATCCGAACGCGGCTTGGAACAAGTCTCCGCCGCGAAGGGAACTGAATTGAGGCCGGATGACGAGTTCATCGTCGTGGACGGAGTCGGTCATGTGGGCGGCGTCGCTGCCTCCCGCGGTGGCGAGCACGTAGAGCTTGTCGACGCCTTCGACTTCGAATTCAAACCCGCGACCGGTGAACTGCGCCGATTCCGAATTGGATCGCAGGACGTCGTCTCCGTCGGAGTCGTAGATCGTGACTCGGTCTTGGCCACCGCCGCTGGTGAAGGACACGTTTTCGAATCCGCGCAGTTCGATCACGCCACCGGGAAAGGTCAGGATGGAGTGGCCGGCGTTGGCTCCCGACGTGGGCCGCAGCGTCAGTTGGTCGGTTCCAGATGAGCCAACGATCTCGATCGAGTCGCCACCGGCACCGGCGTCGATGATGATCGGTTCGGTCGAGCCGTCAATACCGATTTCGTACTGCCCGGCATCATCGCTGAGGTAAACGCTGCCATCGGTTGACTGGTCGGCGCCCGCGAGCAGGCCACTGAGATCGAGACGCAGTTGATCGGAATCATTGCCGCTGACGTAGCCATCAATGGTCGCGGGCGTGTCGTCGATCGGCGTGTCATCCGGTTCGCCATCGACGGGATTGTCGATGGGATCATCGACGGGATCACCAACGAGGTCGCTGAAGTCGATGGCGGCTTCGATGTCGAGCGTTCGGTAGGTCAATCCGGTGGACGCATCGGTGCGAACAACGGAGGTGGATTCGAGTCGCTCGAGGATACTCGCGGAAGTCACTTCCACTCCGGCGGCTTCCATGGCTTCACGGACTAACATCGAGGCGGCGGCGACTTGCGGGCTCGCCATGCTCGTTCCGCTCAGCGATGCGTAGTCGTTGACGTATCCGTCGTAACCGCGAACGTGTTCGGGTATCGCGCTGAGGAGTTGCTGTCCTTCGCCGGTGAACATGCCGTTTTCTCGTTGCGAGAAACCGCTCAAGTTTCCGTTCGTGTCGATCGAACCGACCGCGGAAACCCACTCGCTCGACGCCGGGTACATCACGTCGTCGGCGTTCGGATCGAGTGTTTCCTGAGAGTTCCCCGCGGCGGCGAAGACGAGGATGTCGTCTTCATAGAGCATTTGCAGTTCGTCTTCGAGCATCGCCATCGCGGCGTCGCGGTTGGAATCGTTGAGTTCGGTGCCGAGCGAAAGGTTGACGGTCGTGATCGGCGATTCAAACGTGTCTTGGTTGTCGTGGACCCAACGCAGAGCGTCCTCGATCCAGCCCAGGTTGCCGTTACCCGCGTCGTCGAAAACACGAAGAGCAACCAGGTCGGCACCGGGCGCGACTCCGCGAAACGTGTCGCCATCGAGAGTCGTCGTCACACCGCTGGCGAGGCCCGCGACGTGAGATCCGTGGTAACCGGCGGGAGCGTCGTCGTATGGATCGGCGTCGTTCTCGGCAAAGTCCCATCCTCCGACGACTCGCGAGCCGGTTCCGTAACCGGAGCCGAATGCGTGGTGGTCGTAGGCGATTCCCGAGTCGATGATCGCGATCGTTTGTCCGCTGCCGTCGATGCCGGTCGTTTCGCCGATGCGGGCGGATTGGTCGATCAGGCTGCTGCCCGATCCGTCGCCATTTGAATTCAACGCCGCCTGCGTGAACGCTTCATCGAGATCATTCAGCGACGTTCCCGGAGAGACCGGCGTCAGAACAGCCGGTGCAATCGTCAGTGGGAAGTCGGCGGTCGAGGTATCCAGTGACGGCGCACTGGTGTCGGCATTGTGAGCGTAAGCATCGGCCGGGCAGGAAGGCAGGAATGACTCCGCGATCTCGTTTTGCCCTTGCAACGGATCGGCTTCAAACGGATCGCTCAACGGGTCCGCCAAGGGTGCCAACCACGCACCCATCATGCTGGCCGACAACGCCAACCGGGGCTCGCATGTTTCGATA
>JBICHZ010000358.1:0-3939 GCA_043101355.1 Rhodopirellula sp. JB044 | reverse complement strand
ATTGCTGGCGTTGACCAGACCGCATTGCTGATTCATGAACTGGTTCATATCACGGCGAGCACGGGACAGACATTGACGGAAGTTGGCGGTCGTCATCTCCATCACTTCGCTACCGACGGTGTCGCTCACCCCGATAATTTCGCCCAGGGTAAAGATCAATCGCTGTCGCCGGTCCAGGCACAGCAGCATTCCCGTCGTGCAGGCGACCTTGGTTTCTTCGACCAACAGTGGCACTTCCACCGGAACGCTATTGGGGTCGGGCAAATCAAGATCCGGAGTCCCGTTGATGGCGTCGGCGTAAGTGGAAAATGTTAAGGTCGTCTGCTCCCCGCCGCGGCGTTTCATGCTCAGAACGTGGTTCGTTGTGATGCGGTAAAGCCACGTGCGAAACTGGCTGTCGCCACGAAACGTGCTGAGTCGAGTCACGACTTTGACCAGCACTTCCTGCGTGACCTCCTCCGCGTCCTGCGGTTCAAAGACCATGCGGACGGCGATGTTGTAGATCCATGCCTGATGCCGCAGGATCAGCTTTTCCAGTGCCGAACGATCACCGTCATTGGCCTGGCAAACCAACTGGGCATCCTCAGGATCACCAATCGCCACGTCTTCAGAAAAAGTGTTGTACATCGAAGTCCTCAACGGTCTCGAACAGGAACCATTCTACGCGAACATCACTCGCACCTTCGACTTGGACGCATCCCGGCAACGACTGTGACAGAATGAGGCGGCTTTTCGAGCAGAGATCGAGCAACAATCCCGAGCACGCCCGCGAAACGCCCTCGGTCACTTTCGCACGTTTACTGCTCCGCGAGCGACAGAAACGTATGCAGACAACACCGCAAGTGCTTTGATACCGATGATTAATACGGCCGCGATCGTGCCGATCCCTTGAGCGAAAAGTTCTATTGCAGTCCTGTCGCCCCATGGCAAACACAGCGGCTGAGACAACTCGCAAGAGACCGCGAGTCGCCCACAGACGGGAACTCGATGCCACTGAGACAACGATCGCAAACTGCCACACAGAAAGGACTTAAGGAAACCCGACTCCGCAATCGACAATCTGATTTGAACGTTGGCCCGATTCTTGCGTATCAACTAGCTGACCTACTAACGTCTGCCGAAATGGCGTTAGAATGGTCCGTGGACCGCGACCGGATTTCTCCGGCACACATTTCACCTAACACAACTAGCATCACCGATGATCTATTTCCTGTTTGTGCTTCCCCCGTTTCTGCTGGGCCTTTATGCCCAGTGGAAAGTCAAGTCGTCGTTTGCGGCAATGAGCGAAGTGCCAGCATCCATGACGGGCGCGACGGCTGCCCGCCGAATGCTCGACGCAGCAGGTTTGCAATCCGTGGGCATCGAACAGGTGCCCGGCAAATTGTCGGACCACTATGACCCGCGAGCGAAAGTGCTCCGACTGAGTCCTGACGTTTACGGCGGCCGATCCATGGCAGCCCTCGGCGTCGCCTGTCACGAGGCGGGTCACGCGTTCCAAGACGCACAACGATACGCACCACTCGTCGTCCGCAACCTCGCGGTGCCCGCTGCGAACTTTGGTAGCGGGATCGGAGCGACGCTACTGTTCGTCGGCGCGATCATGGCATTCAAACCGCTCATGTGGATCGGTGTGATCTTGTTCTCTGCGGTTGTGTTCTTCCAAGTCGTCAATTTGCCGGTCGAGTTCGACGCTTCGAATCGCGCACGTGCCCACCTGGTTGAATACGGACTGATCTCTGCTCAAGAGGAAAAGTACGTCGCAAAGGTTCTCAACGCCGCCGCACTCACCTACGTCGCCGCGACGCTGCAGTCGATCATGACGCTCGCGTACTACCTCTTCATTCTGATGGGCCGACGTGACTGAGAAACCATCGGTCACTCCAGCTCGCCCTGACTATTTTGCTGCACTCGATCCGCCGGAGTCTTTTGAGACGACGGCGGATGGTCCTTCTGGAAAACTGCCGCTCACCGATGAAATCCTTCGCCAATGGAGCAGCGGAGATATCTTCGGGCTGACCCAAAGCGTCGGCATGGGGTTCGACCCGAGACGCGTGCTCGGCGACCAGTATCTGGTCCTCAGCACCCAAGGCGGCGTTCGCAATCCAGACGGAACGCCAGCGGCGCTCGGCTATCACACCGGACACTGGGAAGTCGGTTTGCTCGTGCGTGCCGCCGCCGAACAGATCGAAACAAACGGCGGTGTCCCCTTCGCTGCGTTCGTCAGCGATCCGTGTGACGGACGGACTCAAGGCACCAACGGCATGTTTGACTCACTGCCGTATCGGAACGACGCGGCCATCGTGATGCGAAGGCTGATCCGGTCGCTACCGCAACGCAAAGGCGTGATCGGTGTTGCCACGTGCGACAAAGGCCTGCCCGCGATGATGATGGCCCTCGCCGGGACAGCGCATCTCGCGAATGTCTTAGTACCCGGTGGCGTCACATTGCCGCCAAGAGTTGGCGAAGACGCAGGCAAAGTTCAAACCATCGGCGCTCGGTACTCGCGAGGCGAACTTTCACTCGAAGACGCGTCCGCGGCAGGTTGCCGGGCGTGTGGAACACCGGGTGGCGGTTGCCAATTTCTCGGCACCGCCGCCACCAGCCAGGTGATCGCCGAAGCACTCGGAATGACCGTTCCCCACGCTGCCCTCGCGCCGAGCGGTCAACCCATCTGGACCCGCCTGGCCCGTGACTCAGCGGCCGCTGCGGCCGCGATGCATGCCAGCGGTATGGTAATGAGTGACGTCTTGACCGAAGCTGCATTCGAAAACGCAATGCGGATGCACGCAGCGGTCGGAGGCAGCACCAACCTGCTGTTGCACATCCCCGCCATTGCGGCGGCCGCTGGCGTTCGGCGTCCAACCGTCGAAGATTTCTCACGGGTGAATCAACGAGTACCGCGTTTCGTTGACTGCCTACCCAACGGCCCTGTCGGGCACCCGACGGTACGATTGTTTCTCGCCGGAGGTGTTCCCGAGGTCGCCTTGCATCTTCACCGCGCGGGATTGTGGAACGCCGATGAGAAGACGGTATCCGGTTTGACGTGGGGTGACATTCTCGACGCTTGGGAACGTTCTCCCCGCCGCGAAGTTTGCCGCGAACGATTACAACTCGCCGACGGCGTCGACCCCGACGACGTCATCATGTCTCCCGACAAAGCCAAAACAGCGGGACTCACCAGCACCGTGTGTTTCCCAAAAGGAAATCTCTGTCCCCAAGGTTCGGTCATCAAAGCGACATCGATCGATCCTTCGGTAGTCGATATCGACGGCGTGTATCGCAAACGAGGCCCCGCCCGCGTGTTCACGAGCGAACGCCGGGCAATCGAAGCCGTCAAAGGCCAAACCGATTCACCGATACAGCCCGGCGACGTGATCGTGCTGATCGGACGCGGGCCTCTCGGTTGCGGGATGGAGGAAACGTACCAAATCACCTCCGCACTCAAATACCTATCCTTCGGCAAAGAAGTTGCGTTGATCACCGACGCCAGATTCTCCGGCGTCAGCACCGGTGCTTGCGTCGGTCATGTCGGCCCGGAAGCACTCGCGGGCGGACCGATCGGCCGAGTTCGCGACGGCGACGTCATCGAGATTGAAATCGATCGGCATTCTCTGCAGGGGCACATCAATCTCGTCGAAACTGTCGACGGGGAAGCACCCGCCGCGGCACTCGCGACACGGCCGATGCATCCCGAACTGCAGGTGGATCCGGCGATCCCGGACGACACTCGCTTGTGGGCGGCACTCCAACAAGTCGGCGGCGGCACATGGGGTGGATGCGTGTACGATGTGGATCGGATCGTCGCCACCCTCGAGGCCGGCCAGAAGGCTCTCGCAAACATCGAAAACAAAGGGGACAAAAATGAATGAATCGGTAACCTACTCACCCACTGCGCTCGAGCGAATCGGCGAAACCGGAATCGAAATCACCTGGAGTGAC
>JBICHZ010000357.1:0-13079 GCA_043101355.1 Rhodopirellula sp. JB044 | reverse complement strand
TTTAGTAATTGTCAACTTGGGTTGCGTATTCCACCGCTTGGCAAGCGACGTCAATCGAACATCAATTTGTCCAAAGTTTGAGTTTTCTTTTCGCCGACATAGGTCGTGAATTGGACACTTGTGACAGGAGGCGCGTTCGGCCACCTGAGTAGAGGTCTTCTCAGAACTCTTCTGGCTTTCCAGAACTGTATTCTGGCGACTTTGGGTTTGGCTTCGTCTTAAACGGCCCACTGTTGAAAGACGCCGAGAGCGAAGGATACCTGGGCATCTTTCGAACACGAGTTTGCCCAACCGCGTCAGCCTCGGTTGACAGGGGAAAGGCGGAAGGTCCGGGGTGTCGACAGATTCTTTGGTTACTGAGTAAGTAACCTTGCTAAGGTGGCACCAAACAATTTCGCGGAATTGTCGTCTTCGCCAGTCACGATCTTTCCGTCGACCAAAACGTCGTCAGCGGAAGTTCGCGGATTCCCGATGGAGCGAGCGGGAGATACCCGTGCTCGGTTTGTTTCGGCGTTCCATCTCGAGCGCGGTTGGTCGCGACGGCCGTTGTACGTACCCGAGGGACTCTGCCGTGGTGACGCGACCACGTGGCGATTGTGCAGCAGGCTTTTGCCGTCCACCCGAGCCCACGCCAATACCGAGACGCCGTGACAGAGGGCGCCGATGTATTTGTCCTGCTCAACGAAGTCATTGAGTAGACGGTTGACGGCGGCCTTCGTTTGAGCGTTTCCGTTGTACGTGCGATTGTTGTAAGAACCGTTGAAAGCGTATTGGTACATCGAGGAGCCCCAACCGCCTGAGAACATGATCGCGTCGTAGTCCGCAGCGTTGGCATCGGCTATCGCGAGATCCGGGGTCACGGAACCATCGCCTCGTTGCCCGGAGTTGTTGTGCGGACGGCATGAACTCTTGCGTCCTGCGGCCACGTCGACCTGGATACCGACGTGTTCGAGTTGACGTCTTGGTTCGATATATTCCCGATAGAAAAAGTCTTGGTTGGCGATCACCATTAGCACGCGTTTGCCTGTCGCCGCGGGAGTGTTGGTGGCTATCGAAGCCGTTGACGAAGATTCGGTCTGAGGATTTTGCGGGCGGTCATCCTGACTGGATCGACTCATCTGCGATTTGTTTTGGCGTCCAACGTTGGCGGTTTGTTTCGCGTTTGAGGCAAGTGGCCGATCGCTCGCCGTTCTGACTTCGACCGAGTGAAAAGCAGTTTCCGATGCATAGGCACCGATGGCGAGTACGGTTGCGTCGGGGATCGTCCAGATCGATGGGACAGTCAATCGCTGTCCGGTAAGCGGCATCTCGATAAGTCGTTCGTCATCGAGATAGGCGGTGATGTGATCGGATCGGACCTCCACTATGGCGGTGTATCGTCGGCCGTTTTCCAGTTGAACGTCGTTCACCCTCGTTTCATTTTGTTGAATCGTCTCGCCGTTGATGTTTTGAATGCCGGCGAGGTGTTGCCCCCACGCGTCGACCTCAAAGGACGCTTGGCCTTGGCCGGTAACAAAAAAGAGGGCGATCGAGTGTGAACCGTTGTTGCGAGTAAAGGTAACGCGAAAATCGTATTCCGATTTTGGCTGAAACGGCAGTACGATTCGCGACGCTCCATTCGCGCTGGCTGTGATGGCGGATTCAGATTTTGTCCATGTTCCGAACACGCTTTGTCGGTCGACGTCAATCCGCGGCACCAGGTCGTCCCATGCACTGATGTTCGTTGTCGAGCAGAGGATTAGAAGAGATCCGGTAAGGAGCCGAAGTGTTCCTGTCATCATGGCAAGTCGCCTGTCGGTAGAGGGGAATCGACCGCGAATTCTCCATGGGAAAATTCAGCATTGGAAAGATGCTGCGTCGTCTCGTGAGAAACTCGCTGCACTCAATCATGTTAGTAGGTCAGATTCGACCGTGCACGCCGCAAAGGAGGAGTGTGCCGAGTTGGCTTCAAGATGAGTGGTGCGATCTGCTATGCGGCGTTCGGCATGTAGCGCGTCCGTCACACACTGCGTCGCGGGGCTCGATAAAATTGCAGGCGGTCAACGGGCTCCCCATTTGCGAATGCTGGGGAGATTGCGATAAAGGAACCAGTTGTAGAATCGTCTCGGCAGGAATCGCCGTAGAAGTGAAAAAAGCAACGCGTCCATGCTGCCGTAGACCCGGAGAGGAGGCGACTTCTGACGGATTACCTTGGCGACCTTGGCGGCAACGGAGTCCGGAGTGGCCAGCGCGCGGTGCATCGCCTTTTCGATAAAACGCTCCATGTGATAGTAGTGCTCGTGATACGGTTCGTTGTCATCCTGCGAAGCACGAGAGCTTTGAATCGTGTACGGAACTTTTTCAAATGCGTCCGAACGCATGAAGCCCGGCTGGATCAGTGTTACCGAGACGTTCCACGGCCTGAGTTCGTAGAACAGCGCCTCGCTGGCTCCTTCGAGTGCGAATTTGGAGGCGGAGTAGACCGACATCGTGGGCATCGCCATCATGCCACCGACCGACGAGATGTTGATGATCTTCCCCGCTCGTCGCGCTCTCATGCCCGGTAAAACATGACGTGCCAGTTCAATCGGTGAACGGAAGTTGATGTTCATCTGATGTAACCGTTCGGGCTCGGTCACATGCTCCACACATGATCGGTAGGCGACGCCGGCATTGTTGATGAGGACGTCGACACCCCCGAGTGTGGTTTGAATCTCATCGACCACGGTCTCGCGTTGACGCGGGCAGGTGATGTCGAGTTCGCGAATCCAGATCCGTTCGCTCTCGGCGATGTCGCTCTGTTTGAACCGATCGAGAGACGACCGCCGAGCGGTGAGGACGAGATGAAGAGGTTGCTGCCGCTGTTCGTCGAGGAGGCGACGGGCGATCGCGAGGCCCAGTCCGACAGACGCTCCCGTGATGAGAACGACCTGGGGGCGTTCGGGCTTCATAAAGATTGGTGAAAACGCATGAGGAGCTTCTCGCGGTCACGAGGCCGTCATTTTCAGCGAGGCAGAAGCTGTGAAATGCGATTGTGTTCGGTCGTCGGAGCGGGCTCGCAACAACTCACCGTGCCAAGAAGGCCGAGTTGAAAATCCTCTAGCGAGTCTCGGTGTTCCAGAGTGAAACGCATCCCGCCTCGCGGGAGAGATGCCGTTTCCTCGGCAGAAAGGCGAAGTCGCCAGATGCCGCCGAGTTTGAATTCACAGCGTTGTGGGTCTGTGATTTCCATGACAACGAGTTGGTCAACGAATTGGCTGTAGATGCGAAAGCGAGGTTCGTGGCCGACCCAGTTGATGGTCGTTCGGCTCGTGTCGACTAACTGGAAGGAGACGTCGAGTGGTTTACCGGGGTGGACGCGAAACCAGGACAGGCGTGACCGTGTTTTGCCTGGCAGCCGTTTGGCGCGGATCGTCATTGGTGGCACCGTATGGGGGAATCGGAGGTCAAGCGGAATGCTCACGAAATAAGCACGCGTGACGACTTAACAAGAAAAGCAAAGTGTGTACCGCCTGACAGCCTCTCGAAACGAATGGTTGCTTCGTCCGAAAAATCCCGCCGATTTTTTTAAGTCATTTATGTTGGGGGTGTTGTTGGAGCCGTGTCGACTTCGGGGATGCAATGTTCTTAAGCAAAGTTCGATCTGCTGTGCATATTCCCTGTGCACGACGTGCGAGAAAAGTTGTTTTTTGAACTCCTCTGTTTAGGGGCTTCGGTTAGTGCCGCCTCTGACAAAGGCCTACTCAGTATTCCATCGTGATTGGATGGACACGACGCAGTCGTCGTGGGGTTTGTGCTGGGAAGGTCACTGCCAAATGACGGGAAGGAACACGGTCATTTCACACTCGCCTCGATTGCACCAGGCAAAATAGGGGATGAACGTTGCGTGTTGCATCGTCCAAGCCGGTTGCTTGATCGTTTGATACATGGTTGAGGTGGATCTGTTGCGAATGGCGATCGTGCCTTCGATTGCTGTCAAACCTCCGAGGAGATCTGGATGGAACTCGGCGGTCAAGTTCGAATTCGATGGCAGATAGACATTGAGGATGCTTGTTTCTTCAGGAAGGTCCGGTGACTCGATGCAATACACGACCGGGCCCCGGACAATCGCGACTTGATTGCGAGTCTCTTCGATGCGAGGGTGTCCTTCGACCAGGCGGACTGGCATGGGCATGTCTAATTCGAGAACATCTCCTGGCGCCCACTGCCGGTTGATGGTCGCGTATCTACCGGGAACCAGTTCGCGATCTAGCTTTCGACCGTTGACGGACACCGCAGAGCCGTCCGCCCAATCGGGAATGCGTAGATGAATGTCGAAGGCGGTGTCTTTGCAGCGTTCGATTGTGATGGTGACTTTTCCATCCCACGGATAGCTCGTTTGCTGAGTCAAATCGATCGCGGTTTGGTCTCGCAGTTGGGTTGATAGAGAATTCCCACCATAGAGGTTCACCGCAACGCCGTTCTCCGAAAGGCTGTAGGCCCACGCAGAAGATTTGGCGATGGTACGGACCAGGTTGGGAGGGCAACAGAAGCACTTGAGGTATGGTTTGCGGCGCGGTGACTCGGTATTCATCTTGGAATAGTCACGAGCACCTTCCACGAGTCGCAGTGGGTTGGAGTAGAAATAATGGGTGCCGGAAATGCTGATCCCGGATAACGCACTGTTGAACAGGACACGCTCCATCACGTCGGCGTATTTTGATTCTCCTTTGATGTTCAACATTCGATAGCTGAACATTGCGTTGCAGATGTTAGCGCAGGTTTCGTTGTAGGCGGATGAATTCGGCATCACGTATTCGCCGACGAAGCCTTCGGAGATTCGGTCGCGCCTGCTCGATATGCCGTAGTGTGCTTGGCCGACGGCTCCGGTGAGATACATCTTTTTGTCGACGACGTTGCTCCAGAGACGGTCCAACGCATTCAACAGCGCTTGTTCCCCTGTCTCTGCATAGACATCGGCCGCCCCTGCGTAGAAATACAATGCGAGTACTGCATGACCAACAGCTTCGGTTTCTTTGCGAAGCGGAACTCGTTCCTGCACCATGTCACCGATGGATTCGCCGGTCACGGTTGGGTGATCCGCATCATGTTGGTTGCCACGGTTGTTGATGAAGATCTCCGCTAGCTCGAGGTACCGGGCGTCTTTGGTCGTGCGATACAGTTCAGCGAGTCCCATAATTTGGGTCTGATTGAATCCGAACCGAGACAACTGTTTGGGGCGAGGTTGAAAGAGTCGATAAAGAAGGTCCGCGTTCTTCGTTGCAATCTTCAGGAAGTTTGTCTTTCCCGTCACGCGGTGGTGGATGCATGCGGCGGTGTAGAGATGTCCGCAGTTGTACATCTCGTGAAAACGCCGGTTTGAAAAGTGAGGTATCTTTTCGATCTGTATTTCAGTGTGAAGGTAACCGTCAGGTTCCTGCGCGTCGGCGATGATTTCAATGAGTTGGTCGAGTTCACTTAGTAAGTCCTCGTTCTGGTTGATCGCGTACAGATACACGCATGCTTCCATCCATTTATAAAAGTCGCCATCGTGCCAGGAGAAACCTTGGTGTGTTCCCTTCTGCATTCCTGCGGCGATCTTGAAATTGTTGAGGGCGTGTCCGGTCTCACCTTTGAGAATGTCGCCCATGTGCGGCACCATTGTTTGCTCACACGATGCGAACTTCTTCGCCCAGAAGCCATCGGTCCAGCGGCAGTCGCCGATGTCGATCCCGTGGAAACGGGTATGTGGGCTGTCGGAATAGTCGATGATTCCGTTGGTTTGTCCCTGAGCGATGGACGCGAGAATCAGGCAGGTGACGATTGTGTTGATCGATCTCATGGTGCTGCACTAGGTCTGGCGACCTATCTCATCGGTCGCAATGAAATGAGTTGCGACAGGTGGGTGGTCACAAGCCGGTTCTGAAATTCAGCTCAACATTCTAGTGGTAGGCAACTCGATCCCTCAAATCGATGGACATCGCGGTGGTTCGGCGATGGCTCGCGTTCGTTTCGCAGACGATTGTTTGCAAAGCATTGCTGAGCAAGGGGTAACGTCGCGGTGAGGCAGGTGTGTGAGGCATGGTGACGAGAAAGCCCGCCTGAGCGAGCGTCAAAATGCCGCTCGGTTTATCTTGCCTCATTGGAACCGGCAGACATTTTTTGCGGTGTTGGGTATTGTTTCCGGTGTTGGGTATTGGCGGAGGAGTCGACGGGTCAATCCCTGTGAACCGAAGCCAGCGGAAACAAAAGATTGGCGGCCCCTTATGCATCCCGGATAGACACGGGCGGGAGGTCTATGCCGCCTTCGGAATCTCGCGTCCTTGCAGTTGATAGACGTAACGCAGAACTTCGGCCACGGCTTGATATTGGTCTGCCGGGATTTCTTGACCGACCTCGACGTTCTTGTAGAGGAATTGGGCGAGGGGTTTTCGTTCGACGACCGGGATGCCGCTCTCGAGTGCGACTCGGCGGATTTTTTGTGCGATGAGCCCGGCACCTTTGGCGACGACAATCGGAGCGGGCATCGATTTGGGGTCGTACTTAATCGCGATAGCGAGTTCGGTGGGATTGCTGACAACGACATCGGCGCTGGGGACATCGTTGCTGGCTCGGTTCATTGCCAACTGACGAGCGACTTGACGACGCCGGGCGGCGACTTGCGGGTCGCCCTCGGTGTCTTTCATTTCGTCCCGCAGTTCCTGATCGGTCATCATCATGTCTTGTTCGTTCTTCCATTTTTGGAATGCCCACTCGAGAAGGGCTAATACGAACAGACCGGACCCGATCCACAAACAAACACCGAAGAGCGTGTGAAACATCGTCGATGCGATTTGGGGTACGGACATGGACGCCATTCCGATGACGCTGTCTTTGTGTGCCCGCAACGCATAGTATGCGACCGTGGCGATCAGTCCGACCTTGACCATGCCGAATAGCAGTCGCATTATTCCACGCAAAGATAAGATGCGTTTGGCGCCGGAGAGAGGACTGATGTTGCTGAGTTTGGGGATCAGTTTGTCCGGCGAGAGGATCAAGCCGGCTTGAGTTACGTTGATGGCGATCGCGCCGCCGAACATCAATAATAAAATCGGAGCGGTTGCGATGGCGAGACGCCCACTCAATTGCAGCAATTCACTGGTGGCTTCCTGAGGCGTGTAGGCGATCAGGCGGGAGTTCGAGAGTGCCGATTCGATTCCGCCGGCCATCACCGCGGCGGTCTTTCCACCGACCACGTACATGGCACCGAGGGCTGCCAGGAGCAGCGTCGCCGAGGTTAGGTCTTGGCTCTTGGCGACTTGGCCTTTTTCCCGAGCTTGACGCCGCTTCCGCTCGGTTGCAAAGTGTTTCTTATCTCCATCGGACATGTTATTCGCCCCTATTCCAGATCATGGAGAGGCGTTCCACGTTGACAGCGAGGTCGTCTTGAAAGATCCAGGCAACCGAACCGATCGTGAGGGAAGTCACCACAAGGAGTGCGAGCGAATTGACGCTCAAGCCGATCGCGAGAACGTTGATTTGTGGCATCGTGCGGCTGATCAGACCGGTTACGAGGTTGCTCAACAACAATGCCGCGATCACCGGGGCGGAGACGCGAACGCCCGAGGCGAGTGCTCCGCTCATGCAATCAATCACCGCCTGCATCATCGAGTCGTGAAAGACGATATTGCCCGGCGGAACATGGTCGAAGCTCTCAACGAGCAAACTGAGAATGACGCGGTGTCCGCCTCCGAGCAGCATGACCGCGGTGACCAACATTCCGACCATTCTCGCCATCGCCGGCATGCTGCTCTGCGTTGTCGGGTCAACCGAATCGCCGAGTTGCATGCCTCCGGTGCTGGTGATGGCTTCACCGGCGAGTTGAATCCCGGTGATCACGATTTGGATCGTGGCGCCTATCAACAGGCCTACCAACGCTTCACGCGCCACGGCAATCGCTAGGCTCGCCAAGTGATCCATCTCGGGAACGTTTTGCAGCGACGGACGATCCGCGAGAGCGGGTAGCAACAATGCCGTCATCATCAAAGCGAGTAGGGCTTTGATCCGCTTCGGAACGCCCACGCCGACCGCGGGCATTGCCATCAGGAGCATTCCCAGACGAGTTAGAACCAGAACGCCCACGACGAGGTGTTCCATGATCCAATCAACGAACGGTTGCATTTCACAGGCCGCCCGCGTTTTCGAAGACCGAACGGGTGAACTCGATCATGCGAGTCATCAACCATGGCATGCAAACCACCAACACCGCCGCCATCGCGAGGATTTTGGGGACGAAGGATACCGTCTGGTCTTGGATTTGAGTGAGTGCCTGAATCAATCCGATCGCAAGTCCGGCGGCCATGCCAATCAACAGCATCGGGGTAGCGAGAACGATCGCGACGATGAGGGCTTCGCGAATCAGGTCAACAGCGGAAGACGGTTCAAGCATTTTCAATGATGGTCGTTAGGACAAGCGAGTTGGAGGTTGAAACTTGGAGGCATATTGGGGAACTGAAAATCAGATTGTTCCGAAACTGTTCATCAACATTTCAACAACGAGCCGCCATCCATCCACGAGAACAAACAGGAGGAGTTTGAAAGGCAACGAAATGACGGCGGGAGGAAGCATCAGCATCCCCATCGAGATCGTGACGCTCGCGACGACCAAGTCGACAATGAGAAAAGGCAGATAGATTTGAAAACCCATCAGGAATGCCGTTTTCAGTTCGCTGAGGATGAAGGCCGGAAGGAGCACTCGCATCGGCACTTCGGAAAAGGTGCTCGGCAATGGTGAGTCGGCGTCCATGTAGCTGTAGAACAGATGAACGTCGTCGTGATTGCCGGCGACGTCGATCTGACGTGACATGAATTCTCGAACGGGGATGGAGCCTGCCTCATAGGCTTCCTCGAGCGACATCTCCACATCCGGATTGGTATAGGGTTCGATCGCATCGTCATAGACTCGCGTCCAAACGGGAGTCATCACGAAGAGCGTCATGAACAACGCGACACTCGTCATCACTTGACTCGGCGGCAGGGACTGCAACCCGATTGCTTGGCGAAGCAAACCGAGCACGATGATGATTCGCACGTAGCACGTCGTCATCAACAGGATCGCTGGGGCGAGCGAGAGCACGGTGAGCAGCAGCATGATCTGCAAACTGCCGGACATGCCCTCGGGGCTGGTCCAGTTTTCGGGGCCTCCGTTGAGGAAATCGAGTGGTTCCCGATCGGAGGGCGGTGTCTCGAGCGGTTCGAGACGATCTCCCGCACCCACGCGAATCGGTGTGCGGGCATCGACAACCTCATCGGGCGACTCGGTGTCTTGCGCGTAACTCGGTGTTGGGGCCAGCGTCAACGCGAGAAAGGTCAACGCTAAGCTAATGAGCCATTTCATCCACGTGGACAGTTTCATCCAATTGGACATCGCGACGTACCGACCGGAATCCCGGCGGACGCGGATGCGAGGGGGTGAAACAGGGGAGGCGTATGCTGACACGAAGTAGCGGATAGTGAGAGGCGCTGTGTGCCCGAGAACGATTTAATGACCGATCAGTTCGCTTACCTGCCCTCGACCAACTACCCAACACGGCAGCTTTGGAGCGATGATCAGGAACGATGGCCGGATTCTCGGGCGGACCTCTCGGACTTTAGGAAAAATCCACGTTTTGTCGAAAGAGGGTTTCCGCTACGTGTTTCACGCCTTTTCTGGTGAGTTGGTACGCTAGGGGTGATGTCGCTGGGTAATTTCAGTCAATGCTGAGTGCAAATGAGAGTTGCTGGCGACGACACTGGTGCTGCTCATCGGCAGTTTCCCTGCACGAGCGTCGGTGATCTGTCCGCCTGCTTCGGTGACAAACAGTGACCCCGCGGCAAAGTCCCAAGGCGAGAGGTTGTATTCGAAGAACCCTTCGAGTTTCCCGCAGCCGACCATGCATAGATCGAGCGACGCGGTGCCGAACCTGCGAATCCCGTGGATGTGATGCGAGAAGCATTCTTCAATTGCCGCGAGCGTTGCCTGCATCATCGAACCGCGATCGTAGTAGAATCCGCATCCGATCATCGCTTGACCGAGTTGGTCGGTGGAACTAACGCAAACGCGTTCGCCGTTGCGAAACGCCCCTTGACCGTGCACGGTGGTGTAAAGGTCGTCGTGGATCGGGTTGTAGATGGCACCGGCTTTCGCTTCGCCGTTCTCGTAGTAGCCGATTGAGACCGCAAAATGTTCGATACGGTGGGCAAAGTTGTTCGTGCCGTCGAGCGGGTCGATGATCCAAAGGTTTTTGGAATCGACATCGCCCTGCAGCGATTCTTCGCCGAGCAGTTCGTGGTCGGGGAACGCTTCTCGAATGATCGACGCGATCACTTGTTCACTTTCTTCATCGGCGTCGCTGACCAAGTCGTAGGACTTTCCGCCGTCACCGGACTTGTTTCGCATCGTAACGCCTTCTTCGAAGTATCGACGGAGAATTGCTCCTCCCGCACGAGAGGCGGCGATGGCGGTGTCGAGAATCAATTGCGCATTTGTCATGGGAGCGGTCGCAGGTGAATGGTTGCAATGAGGTTAGCCGAGGATCGTTTTCGGTGGCGTGATTGAAGCAAACGCAGTTTTCTGTTTCACTCTCCGCACAGTCTACCCGTAACCTTATGAAAGAATGCAGAGGACTCAATTGATCGGATCAATCATCGCCGACTCGGCGCGGATGAGTGTGGGGTATGCCGAGCGATTGCTCAAGGATGTTACCGCGTCACAGTTTGCTCGCTTTGCCGAGGTCGGTGGACAGCAAATAGTGTCCAATCATCCGGCATTCATCCTGGGCCACCTGAGTTTATATCCATGCCGTGTGGTTTCGGAGGTGGGTGGTGATGCGACGTCGATCCAGCCTTCGAGCAAGTTCGAGGCTTTGTTCGCACCCTCGGCGACTTGTTTGGATGATCCGGAGGGCACCTTGTACCCATCGATGGAAGAAATCACAGGCAAGTTTTTCGCTGCCCATGAGTATGCGATCGAAGTACTGATGACGACGGACGACGCAGCGTTCGGCGCTGAGAACACACATGAACGACTCAGAGCGAAGTTCGCGACGGTGGGATCGGCGCATGCGTTCTATCTAGGCGGTCACGCGATGCTTCACATTGGCCAGTTCAGTGCGTGGCGTCGAGCGATGGGGCTCGGTGCTGCCTAGAGCGGTGCGTCAGAGCCTAGATTTCGGGTAGCGAAACTCGCCAAGAGTTTCGGGAGGGGGCGTGAATCGCCGAACGTCTTGGCGACTTTCGCTACGGCCTGGAACTTTCGTTCTTGATCGTGACGCACCACTAGAACGTTCTGGAAAACGATGTAACCAGACTCTAAAGGATTGAACTCTGGTGAATCCAACGACGAGGTTCCGACCTGTTTGGCCTCGGATTGCTTACGTATTTGAGGGCATGGTTTTCCGGCCATCGTCAAAAACAAAAATCGCCGCTCGAACTCAGTTCCAGCGGCGATTCAGCGGTCGATTGCGAACAATCGAGAGAGTTGATCTACCCGTCGAGGTTACATGCTGCCGAACAGTTCATCGACAGCGTCTTCGTATGCGGGGTAGTTGTCGGTAATGTCAGTGATGTCATCGACATCGCTGAAGGTGAAGTCGTTCAAGCCGCCCAGGAGGTCGACCGCGACATCGGATCCGCGGTCAGTGAGAGCAAAGCGGTCTTTGCTGACAACGGCCGACATGACATCACCTTCCTGGACAACCACCAGGAGGGCTTCGTCGCGATCTTCATTGATCAGGAGTTCGACGAATTCTGCGTCACCAAAATCACGACCAACGAGAACCGTATTTTGGTCGAGAATATCGACTTCGGTACCCTCGACGAGCACGGTATCTTCGGTGAAGAAGAAGGTTGAGATCTCGCCCGGAGTGACGTCGAAGTCAGGATCTTCGGTGCCCGGTTGAGTCGAAACGATGTTTCGCCCCGATGTGATGTAGGTGCCGAGACTTTCGATAGTGAAGTTGCCTTGCGCGGCGGTGTCACCGACGAGGCCACCGGCTGCTGGGATAAAGACAGGGATCACGCCGGTCGCACCTGGGCCGCTGACCTGCATGCCCGGTGGGAGGTCGTAGACGATCTCGTAGCTGCCTGGTGGAATGTTCGTAAACGTGTAGCGACCTGACGTGTCGGTTACCGCGGTGCGACTCGACCCGGACGCTCCGCCAACCTCATTGAGTTGGACGCGTACGCCGGCGAGTGTGGTTTCGCCTTGGTCGTACTGACCGTTTCGCATCGGAGCAGCACCGTTGTTGATCACGTCACTCATATTCGTGATCGAGTCCAGGTACAACTGACCGGTGACTTCCGATGGGATGAAGTCTTTGACGTCGATCGAAACCAAAGCGGTGTCGGTACCACCTTCTCCGTCATCGACGGTATAGGTAAACGAATCGGTTCCGGAGAAGTCCGTGTTCGGGGTGTAGGTGATGATGTTGTTGGTGATCGACACCGTTCCGTTGGTCGGTTCATCGCCAGATTCCACCGTGACCGTGATCGTGTCGGACTCGCCACCTGGGTTTGGTGTGTCATTGCTGAGCACGTCGATTTCGATCGCGACGTTCTTGATCGCTTCGACAGAATCAGCGACCGCGATCGGAGCGTCATTCGTTCCGGTGACGTTGATTGTGATCGTTCCTGTATCGCTACCCAACGCGTTTGTCGCGGTGTAGGTCATCGAGGTTTGGCCGAAGAAGTCGGCATCCGGCGTGTACGTCAAAACACCGTTAGTAACCGAAGCGGAACCGTCTGAGGGTTGAGTGAAGGTGAAGGTAACCGCACCGGCCTGGGCGTTGACCAGCGGTGCCAAGTCCAGATCCACATCGTCCCCATCCTCGGTGGCACTCAGCGATCCGTCGCTAGCAACGGGTGCGAGGACCACATCGGTAATGTTGATATTGATCGTCTGAGTTGCTGATGCTAGCCCGCCAGGGTCTCGCACGAGAACTTCAATCGTGTCCGCACCGAGATCAGTAGTGTCGTGTTGATAGCGAACGATTCCGTCGACAACGGTTGCGGTACCTTTGGCTCCGTCGGTGACAATTTCGATGTCGAGCGTGTTCGTAGCGTCGTCCACATCGCTAGCTTGTGCCAGGACATCAATGTCGATG
>JBICHZ010000356.1:0-2594 GCA_043101355.1 Rhodopirellula sp. JB044 | reverse complement strand
GGTAAGACCATACGATCGTTCGGGATCCGGTGATGCGATCGGGGCGGATTTGTGTCGTGTCGTCGGACGGGGTTTTGTCCAACATCGCGTCGCCGAGGGATTCGAATTCCAACGTTCTTAGGTCACTAGCGGACGTTGAGTCATCGCGTCTCGGTTGATACGTGCTGCCCAGGAACGCATCGGTCGGGTTGTCGCCTTCGGGATCGACTTTACTCGATGGGAGTGGTTTGGAAAGCCGAGCCGCCCAATCGAACCGGAGTGCTAGCGAGTTGTCATCGAGTTTTTCGTGTTGAACGCTGACGCTGAAATGAGTCGTCCCGCAACAGCCGACTCCGAGAATCGTTTCTCGACCCTCGATGACTTCGGTGGATAGTTGCTGGATCGCCGCCGAGGAGGGCCAATCTTCGTCGGCGCTTCCCTCCTGACTGCACCAACGCGACGCCGCCTCGTCGTCACTACCAGAGATCACGTGAGCGTACCGGTCACCCTGCCATGTGAACTCGACGCGAGGGCCGACCGCATCGGGGGCCAGCCGATGGGGGACAGGAATTGATGTTGTGGCGGAACGCGAAGATTCAGATGCAGAGGTCACGGGACGTTGGGGCTTATGAGTTCGAAAGGGTATTGGGCATCAACGTTCCGCGGGCAAACCGCTCGACGAGTTGCAAACCGGCTTGCTGACTTTTCTCGGGGTGAAACTGGGTCGCAAAAAGGTTGCCGCGTCGGACCGCGGCACAGAACGAACCCCCGTAGTCGCACGTCAACGCGACAACGCTCGGGTCGGTGGGGCGGACGTAATAGGAGTGCACGAAATAAAAGTGTGTCTTTGGTGCGATTCCGAGGTCTTCACCCGCCGGTCCGATGTCGACGGTATTCCAACCCATGTGTGGCACCTTGTACTCCAGTGGCAACGTGAACTTCGTCACATCACCCTCGATAACGCCGAGACCTTCATGAGTGCCGTGCTCGAAACCTTGTTCGAAGAGCATTTGCAAACCGAGACAAATGCCCAGGAACGGTTTGTCGGCGGCCAGGTAGTCCTTGATGGGCGATTCGAGGTCGCGGTTGCGAATCTCGGAAATGGCATCTCCGAACGCGCCCACTCCCGGGAGGATCAATTTTTCGGCCGACGCGATTTCCGACGCGTCGCTGGTAATGACCGCCTCCACGCCGGATCGTTCGACTGCTTTCTGAACGCTCCGCAGGTTTCCCATTTGGTAGTCGACAATGGTGATCATCGTTGTGTTTAACTTTCGAAATGGTCTGAAATTTATTGGCTTAATGCGGCCAGCACCGTTTGAAACGGGACGTCTTCGCAGACACCGTACCCAGGGTCACGAGAGAGTCGATGACGCCGAAAATACGGAGTGCTCAGCCCGCACAGGAATTTGGCTTGATCGACAGGGTCTGAGAAGAGGTCAGGATATTGTCGAGTCGCCGTTTCGAGCACCCCCAAAGCGGAGTTGCCGATCGATTCACCGCGAACACTCTCTTCGGAAAACGGGCCGCCCCCGAGACAAACCGTGCACCGGCCACAGGAACGAGACCGTCGATGACCAAAATGTTCGGCCAATTGGATGGGCAGACATTGCTCGCACTTAAAAAATCGCATCAGTTCGTTGACCCGGCTGACATTCTGCTCGAATTGTTCGTAGGCGTGTCGTCGCAGCGTTTGCAGTACGGATTTTGGACGTTTGATCGGTTTGATCCATTCGTAGCCGTGCATCGAATCGGTGCTGTCGACGTTCCACAATCCCGCGATCGCGTTCTGTTCGATCGCCGCGAGGAGTCGATCTCGGCCGATGCTGTGTTGTTCACAGGCGACGATCAGGTTGACGCGAAAACCCCGGCGACCTTTGGCCAGCGACGCCAGGATGGCCCGAGTGGCCGCGCGGTGGGCGGCGAGGCTTTCGTCGATGATTCGTTCGTTGGTGAACGTCGGCGTGATCCGATAGGTGTCGTATCGCATCGGTAGGCATCGAAGATAGTCGAGCGATTGCAGCCGGATCATCATCGTGGCGACGGCGGGGGTCGACAGGTTGACTTCCAAAGCGAGTTTGCCGAGGGCGAGATGAAACCGCTGGGGTTGGCCGATCAATCGCTCGATCAGCCGAGCCAGTGCCGCGTCGCTAGGTAGGTCTCCGGCGGCGAGATTTTTGAGCGCCGTCTGGTCGTCAGCGACCAGCAGGGTTTCGCACTCAGCGGGTTTTCCGTCGCGTCCGCCACGGCCGATTTCTTGGCTGTAGGCTTCCATGGATTGCGACGGGTTGTAGTGGATCACTCGCCGGATGTCCGGTTTGTCGACGCCCATTCCGAATGCGATCGTGCCGATCAGCAACGCTCGGTCGGAGTCGATGAATTCTCGCTGTACGGTTTCTCGCTCGTCGGCGGACAACCCGGCATGATAGACCAGCGGTGCGAAGCCGGCCTCTCGAAGTGTCTCGGCGAGTTGTTCGGCCGTGCTCCGGCGGGTGACGTAAATCAGCGTCGATGAACGCTGTTTACCGCGTGACAATCGAGCATTGGGACGACCGGCCGGCTTTCGCGGCAGCCCTTCAAGCCGATTGATCAAAACCTCATCACGTCGATCGGAT
>JBICHZ010000355.1:0-10681 GCA_043101355.1 Rhodopirellula sp. JB044 | reverse complement strand
CGATGGACTCGCCTAGGATTCGGGCGGCCTCCTGGTCGGCGTGGAAGCCTTTGGAGTTTTCGCTGCTGATGTAATCCAGTCGCCACATCGCTTTGCGTTGCAGTTCGCGGATCGGTTTGAGGTCTTCTTCCGACGCACCGGCTTCTTGGGCGGCGATGATGGCGTCGAGCATGTCGGTCATGGCGACGGCGGCGCGGTCCATCAGGGCTCGGGTGCGGCCTTGGATCGTGTCGACGCGAGCCTGCAGTTCCGATTCCGACACGTGGTGGCAGGTTTGGCAGGCTTTGTTGATGTTCAGCATCGGGCTGCGGACCCAGTGGCTGCTGACTTTCGTGGCCCCTTCTTTTTCGTAGGGCATGTGGCAGTCGCTGCAGCTCACGCCGGCCCGGGCGTGGATGCCTTGGCTCCACAGTTCGAACTCGGGGTGTTGGGCCTTGAAGACTTTTGTGCCGGTTTCTTTGTGGACGTAGTCGTAGAAGTCACCACCGGCTCCCGGGGTGCCGTCTTCTCCGGGGAATTCGGTCTCTTCCCATTCTTGCTCGAGGTCTTCGACTTTCAGTCCGTTGCTCCACGGGAACGTAAGCGTCATTTTGTTGGCACAGTAGTACTCGACGTGGCATTGGCCGCAAACGAACGATCGCATCTCTTGGCGAGTCGCGTGAACGTTCGGGTCATACGGGTCTTTGCTGCCGGATTTACGCCAGCGTGCGATGCTGGGCAGGTGAGGAACGGGATCGTCGCTGTTGGCGAGTTTGGCGATTCCCTCGATGAATCCGGGGCGTGTGACGCGGATCGACATGGTTTCGGGGTCATGGCAGTCGATGCAGGAAACCGGGTGAGCGTCGCCGAGGTGTGGATCGCCTTCGGCTGCTTTGGTCGTGCCGTCCGGGGTTTTTGTGATTTCGGCAGCGACTTCTTCGTATTTCATTTGGCTGACCGCTCGGAAGCCTTCGATCACGGCTTCTTGAGCGAACGCTTCGCCGAGCTTTTCTTCGGTGGGTTCGATCCCCATCTTTTCCATGCCGATCCGGCGGTAGGTCGGTACGACGGAAGCGTGACAGTGCAGGCAAGCCCCGGCCTGTTGGACGTCGGTGACACGTTTGGTGACCTGTTGATCGCCGAGCATGTAGGCGTGGCCGCGGGCTTCGCGATAGTCGATGCTGAACGCGTATCCCGCGAAAAGGCGTTTGAGCCAAGGGTCTTTTTCGAGTTTGCTCGGAGGGAGTGCGTGGTTGCCGCCGTATTCGGTCCGCTCGGTGTCTGCCGTTCGCAGGTAGGCCTCGTACTGCAGCGGAAAGTTGACGCCCCACGGTTCCGGGTCGGTGCTGACTTCGTTGACTTCGACGAGTCGGATGAACGGTTTGCGGGCTTCTTGCTTGCGTTCGAAAATATTCACGAGCACTGCAACAACCCCGACCGTCGCCAGTGCGACCAAGCCAGTGAGGAGAGCCAGCCAACCGAAGCTGCGTTGATTTTCAGATGCCATCGTCGTGAGACCGTTCTAGGAGCTGTGAAGAAGAGGAGCGAAATCGAGAAAAGGAATGGTGAATTCGAGGGTTATCGACCGGCGTGGCCGACCGACGCGTGACAGGAGACACATGATTGCATGTCACCGCCAGTTTGTTCGGGAAGCATGTTGTGCACAAAATTCTCGTGGCACGAGATGCAGGTGCTTTGCGTGACCCGTTTGTTGCGGGGTTTGATTTGGATCGGATTCTTGTAGCCACCGAGCGTGAAGGCGAGCGAATGGAAGAATCCGTTGTCGGCTTTGGTGATCCATTTGCCGATCGGGTGATGCGGCAAATGGCAGTCGTTGCAGACCGCCACGTGGTGGTGGCTGCTTTTTTGCCAAGAGTCCATGTGGTCCTGCATGACGTGGCAATTGACGCACGTTTGCGGGTCATTGCTGAGGTAGCTGGCGCCTTTGCCGTATCCAAAGGTGAACGTGCCCACTCCGGCCAAAATGCCGAGCAGCGTTGCGAAGATGATCGACCCGGTGCCGAAGCGAGGCGACCGGCGTGGCGTGGGAGCCGACGTCGATTCAGCTTCGGGAATAGGATCCTGATTCGGAGTTGGCGACGTCATTCATGCGTCCTGCAAAACGAACGATGTTGAGAAGAGAACGGTATTAGAACACATCGGGAGAGGGGCCGGGGAAGGTGGCGAGCACTCTCGGCATAATTTCTTCGGATCGTAACGTTTCCGGCCTGCTATCGCCTTGATCTAAATCAATTAAGCTTCAGGGCATGTCGGACTTAACATCTAGTCGAGGCTGCGAAGCGGTGATCCGGGCGAGCGATTTGTTCGGAGGGCTGGATGATCAGCAGTACGCCACACTCGCATCCATTTCGGTGCCGGTCGAATTTGCGCAGGGGCAGCAGGTGATGACGCAAGGGCACATCTGCCCCGGGATTTACTTGGTCGACAAGGGGTTGGTGCGGGTTTTTAGAGTGGGGCTACGGGGCCAGCAGCACGTGCTGCATTTGTGCGGCCCGAGGCAATCCTTTGCAGAGGTAGCAGCGTTTGGTAACTTTGCGTTGCCAGCCAGTGCGACAGCGGTGCAGCGGACCCACTGTGTGCTGATTCCCAACGATGCGCTGCAGCGAGAGCTAGCGAGCAACCATGAGTTGTGTCGCAAAATGTTGTCGAGCATGTCTCTATGGGTCCGGCATTTTGTTCAGATGCTCGATGACATCGTGTTGCGTGACGCGATGGAGCGGGTCGCGAGACTGTTGTGCGACGTTCCCTGCGATTCAGAGGGCCGGTTGAAGTTGCCGGGCCCAAAAAAGGATCTCGCCAATCATCTGAACCTTACGAGTGAGACGTTCTCGCGAGTGTTGCGACGACTCAACGAGCAAGGCGTTGTTGACGTCGACTCGGACCGTACGATTCGGGTGCTCGATTCGGAGCGGTTAGCAACCATTGGTGACCTGGCGCGTTGATCGGATAACAACGCCCTTGGGAAATGAATCATGACACAGAGTGATCAAACGGCCGGGCGTTTTTGGTGGGCGACATCGGGCGACATCAATGCGTTTTTCGGATTGATGTTGGACAACCTTGCGGGGTTGTTGTTGATGGTGGCGTTGTTAGCGGGGTTCGGTTTACCGCCGGAGTTTGCTGTGGCTCACATGGTGCCGGGGACCGCGTTGGGTGTGTTCCTCGGTGACCTGGCGTTCTTCTTCATTGCGTTGTCTTTGGCGCGACGTGAAAACCGGACCGACGTCACGGCGATGCCGCTCGGATTGGACACGCCGTCGACGTTTGGGATGATTCTTTTGGTGCTCGGGCCTTCGTTCACCGCGGCGCGGGCGGAGGGGATGGAGGTGGCCGAGGCGTCGTTGCACACCTGGCACATTGGCATTTGGTGCATTGTGTTTTGCGGGCTTGTCAAACTTGCCTGTGCGCCGTTTTCGCAGTGGGTACGCTCGATCGTGCCGCGTGCCGGATTGTTGGGTTCGCTCGCGGCGATCGCGTTGATCCTGATTAGCTTCTTTCCGCTGACGCACATTCTGGGCTCACCGATTCCAGGGATTTTGGCGTTGGTCATCGTGATGGCGACGTTGATTGGTCACGTGCCGTTGCCGGGCCGGACGCCTGGAACACTCGGTGCGTTGATCGTTGCCGGAGGCGTCTACTATTTGATGTGTTTGTTGGGCGTGTTCGGGTACGAGTTTCCTGAACCGGTCACGATTCAGTGGTTTCCAACGGAGTGGTTGTCGAGTTGGCAGGGAGGTTGGATTGATGCGTTGCCCGATGCGATTCCCTACTTGCCCTTCGTGTTGCCGTTTGCCCTGGTCACGGTTGTAGGCGGAATCGACTGCACCGAGAGTGCGGCATCCGCAGGAGACGAGTACGACGCGCGGACGGTGATTGGTGTCGAAGCTCTGGCGACGTTGATTGCCGGTTTGTCCGGAGGCGTGATCCAAACAACTCCTTACATCGGGCATCCCGCCTACAAAGCGATGGGCGGCCGGGCGGCGTACACGCTGGCAACGGCATTGTTGATCGGAACGGCGGGAACGGTCGGCTATTTCGCGTGGTTGAATGCGTGGATCCCCGCACCGGCGGTCTATCCGATTTTGGTTTTTGTCGGTTTGGAAATCACGTCGCAGACCTTTGTGGCTACGCCCAAACGACACTACGCGGCGGTGGCGATCGCGTGTTTGCCGGCGCTCGCGTACCTTGCGATTAGTTTGCCGGATCGGATTTTTGGCGACCCGGCGATGTTTTCGGCGGGGCTATCGATGGGTGATTTGGACGGCGGACCGCTCAAGCATGACCTGCAAACACTCCGCATGCTCAGCAACGGATTCATCGTCACCGGTTTGCTATGGGCGTGGCTGCTCGCGTCGATGATCGATCACAAGATGAAGCTCGCCGCCGGGGTGTTGTTTCTTTGTGCGGGCTTGACGTTCTTTGGCGTGATGCACTCACCACTGCAGGGCAACCGGTTGTTTGTCCCGTTCGGCGTGGCGACCGATAGTCCGCTTGCGTTGCCGGCCGAATCGTTGCCTGCGGTCTTGCAATTCGTTGGCGGATATTTGCTGACCGGGCTGTTCCTGTTGGCATGGGATTGGGCAATGCCGAGCAAGCCCGAGCCAACCGAGTCGGTTGAGAGTGAACACGAAGCGTAGGTAGAGCTCGTGTTCGCAAAAGAGATTTGCGATCCGCCAGGCTTCGGAATCGTTCAGCCTGGGAATCTTTTTCACAGAGAGATCGCTAGCCGAGTCGATCGGTCGCGATGTGGTAGTGCGGGTCTTCGCTGACGTTGACTTCGACGAGATCGCCGGCTTTGTCGAGAAGATTGCGGCACTCTTGGCTGAGGTGGGTCAGGTGCAGACGTTTGCCCGCCGCCATGTACTTCTCGGAAACGGTATTAATTGCTTCGATGGCCGACTGGTCATAGACACGCGTGTAGTAGAAGTCGATCACGACATCTTCAGGATCATTCGCGACATCAAACATGTCTTTGAACGATGCGACCGACGCGAAAAACAGTGGCCCGTGCAATTGGTAGATCTTGCTGCCGAATTCGTTGTATTTGACGTCCGCCGCAATGTGGGTCGCGTGTTGCCAAGCGAACACCAGGGCCGACACGATCACGCCCAGGATCACAGCCGACGCCAAGTCGTGCATGAACACGGTGTAGCCTGCGACCAGCACCATGACGAACATGTCGCTCGCGGGCATGCGTTTGAACATTTTCAGCGATGCCCATTCGAAGGTGCCGATCACAACCATGAACATCACGCCCACCAAGGCAGCCATCGGGATTTGCTCGATCCATCGGGCGAAGAACAGCACGAAGGCGAGTAGACAAACCGCAGCGGTAATTCCTGACAACCGACCGCGACCACCGGAGTTAACGTTGATGAGCGATTGCCCGATCATTGCGCAACCACCCATGCCACCGAAGAAACCACAAACGAGGTTGGCGATTCCTTGTCCGATACACTCGCGGTTGCCTTGACCGCGTGTTTCGGTAATCTCGTCGATTAAAGTGAGCGTCATCAATGACTCGATCAGGCCAACGCCGCAGAGAACAACCGCGAACGGAAAGATGATCCGCAGCGTGTCGAAATTCATCGGTGCGAGCGACTCGTACTCCATGAAGAACGGCATCGGCAGCCCACCGCTGATCCCTGAGTCGACTTCGGGAATGATGATTTCCGGTGTGGCGGAATCTGGCGGTGTGAGACGGTCGACTTTGCTGCGGACGACGTCGTCGACGGAGGCGGCTTGAGAGCTGATCAGGGTGAGCGAGGTGTCGGCTGTCGGCGTCTCGTTGATGGTGTTTGGTTGCGAGCCGGATTCTTTGCGAGCGTCGGCGATCAACGCCGCCTGCGTGTTGGTTTTCAACATGTCACCAACGGTGGCCAACATGTTTTTACCGTCGTCAGTGGGCATCGATCGGTTAATGAATACCGACAATATGGTGATCGTCAGGATCGCAGCGAGCGAAGGTGGGATCGCCGTTGTCAGTTTCGGCAGCAGGTAAATGATCGCCATCGTCAATCCGACCAAAACCAGCATGATCGCGAGCGGGAATCCACTGAGGAAAACCAGTTCGCCACTCTCCGACAACGTCTTGAAGCTGCCCAACTGCGCGAGCCCGATCACGATGGCCAATCCGTTGACGAATCCGAGCATCACGCTGTGCGGGACCATCCGGATCAGCTTTCCGAGTTTACCGATTCCGACCGCGATTTGCAGCAAGCCACACAGGATGACGGTGGGGAACAGGTACTCGACGCCGTACTCCGCTACGAGAGCAACGACAACCACGGCCATGGCACCGGTTGCTCCCGAGATCATTCCCGGACGACCGCCGGCGACTGCGGTAATGAGGCCGATGAAGAATGCCGAATAGAGCCCAATCAGGGGCGAGACGCCTGCGACGAACGCAAATGCGATTGCTTCAGGAACGAGCGCCAACGCGACCGTCAAACCAGAGAGAACATCGTTTTTAACGGAGTTGGATTGGTGACGAAAAAAATTGAGCATGTCGTTTGAGAAGCTTACCTTGAATACACATCGGGCCTAGGCGAGCGGATGGTAGTCGTCTCGCGCCAAGGGTCAATGTCGATTGACAAAGTGAACTATCGGTTGCAAACCGCAACAGGGGAAGGCATAACGCGTCAGTGCGGAATGGTTCCCCGCTATCGTGGCGCAGTGAGGGACAGGCCCCCGAACAACGTGTTTTTGGCCTCGAGGACCTCGGGGGCGGGTTGCCAAGAAGTTTTCGCCATCGGATCGTTCAGGCAACCTCGTCTGGCGGTCAGTTGATCTGCAAATGAAGCGAACACACAAATGTGTAGAGCAAACCTCCGAGAGCTTTCTCGAATGATGTAGCCGATGTCGCCAGACTTCGGTGGCCTGACTTCGGGCGAATCCAGCTACCGCGATCGAGCACATCAAATCTCAAAATGCTCAAGCCTCCCGACGCGTCTCGCTGTCCGGACATCCGCTAGTGGATCTTGCCAAAGATCCCTCCGCACAAGAAGGTCAGCAACAACATCCACGTCCGGATTAAAGAGCTGACACAAACCGGATTCCGCCGGTGAATCGATACGCCATTTTCTCCGGGCGGTGAATGGTGACGGTGATCGGACCGACCGAGATCACGGATAACTCAACGCCGAATGGATCGCGTCGAGAGCAGGATCGCCCGGCGGCGTATCTTCGAGGAGTCCAAATGCGATGACTTGGAACAGAAATCGGTTCTTCTCAAAGATCGAACAATCGTATCGCAGTCGTCCGGCACCTTCGGCATCACCGGTGATCGAGTATCGAACCAATGGGACACCATGTTCGGTCCTCTCCTCGAGCGATTCGAGGTTTTTGTTGGTCAGCACCATCTCTTGGGCGAGAGTGCCGGCGAGTTCCTTCAGGTCGATCACTCCCAATTCTGCATCCTCAACCGATTCAATGATGAGAATGCCCATTCGTTCGCCGTGCTCTTGGTTGCCGTTGTGCATGAGGGCGGCGTTGGCGACTTCGTTGTAGTTGGCTGCCGCTGCGCCGGTCGCGAGCAGCCATTCGCTCGACGGAGCTTTGAAAACCGCACCGCTGGGTTGGTGAACGTAGCTGTTTTGTTCATCGGGGAATTCCAATGACGATTGCGATGTCCCGCCGGACTGATCGGACCGCCCGATCATTTGTCGACGCATCGCGGGAGCGGTCTCATCGTCTAGGAAGCTCACTGCTCCATCACCCATGAGCACGTTCGCCCCACCGAGGTGAGTTTGTGATTCGGAGGGAGTATTGATGAATTGATCAACGTCGATGTCCTGGGGACTCATCCAAACGACAGCGGCATCAGTTGTCGTTTCGGCCACCATGATTGTGTTGCTCAATCCATCGGTGACATCACGAAACGCCACCGGGGTCGCTCCCGAAAGCATGCCGTCTGGACTCACAACCGCAACGTAGGTAGTCAGGTTGGTGCCCTCGCCCGCCGAAGGGCAATTGAACACCGGAATGACTTGTTCGCTGAGTGCTCGGTTAACCGGATCATCCCATGGACGCGTTAGATCGATCTGTTCGTACAACGATTGGTATTCAAGGAATGGCAGCAGCAACGTCCGCCAACTGTGTAGGCGTTGTCCGTTGGCGTCGACGGTGTAGGCGGGCGGCAAGGAATTGTAGGCGGAGTGATAGTTGTGCATCGCCAACCCGATTTGTTTGAGGTTGTTACTGCACGACATCCGTCGGGCTGCCTCGCGAGCTGCCGAAACCGCCGGTAGCAGTAACCCGGCGCACACGCACATCACTGGAAGAGTCGCGACCGCAATGAGCGCGACGATTAGGAGGGTTCGGTTTTTCTGCGGTGGTGGAGGCGTCGTCTGAACCGGCGCGCCGTAAGGAGAAGAAGGGGCTGCTTTGCCGGGCGAGTTGGGGCGGCTGGAACCGTGGGATGGAGGCTGTTGCGACATGGCTTCGTTTTTACCCGGATCCTGGAGACGTCGTGACAGGTGGGCGTCAACTCAATCGCGAAAGGATCTCAACGCGCCACGTAAGAACTCCAAAGATTATATCACGGTCTCCCCTGCAGAGGGGGTGGGTCAATGCAAAAAGCTGGGCGTTCACGAGGAACGCCCAGCTCGAAGCAATCAGTCTGATGCCATCAGTAACGACCCGAAGCATGCGGTCACGGACAACCGCGGATTTCCAGAGTTCTAGAAGCGGCGGTTAATCTGAACTTGGAATTCGCTGTCGTAGAAACGGTCGTCCCAATCCAACGGCACACTGCCGGCAACGCGGATGTTGGTCAGACCTTTGTTGATCACGAACCCGGCGGTGGTGTTAACAACGTCGATGCTTCCTGGGGCTTGGAGAGGCCCAATTCCCGTTCCAACGCTGTCGCCTTCATTGAAGGCTGTGGTGTAGTGAAGCTCGGACATTGCGGCAAGTCCGTTGATGAGTGCGTCCCGACTGTCATCGCGGAGCAACCAGCAACCTGCCGAGAGGCTTGTGTACAGCAGATGTTGATCTTGGAAGACGCCTTGTTCGACACCACCTTGCAATACGGAGTTTCCACCAAGAGCGAAGTCAGATTGCATGAATCCCTGGAAAAACCAATCTTCGCATGGGGTGTTTACGAATCCAAGAAATGGAGCCAAGTAAACAGTTTCATTCTTGATTTCGACCGTAGCGATGTTGAGGTCATCAGCAGTCGGTACGCTGAGTGACAAACCGCCACCAATCATGCATGTGTCGCTGGAGTACAAGAGACTCTTGAGTGACATTTGCAAGTTGCCGAATTCACCTGCTCTCTGAAGTGGCGGTGCGGTCTGCTGGAAATCAAAACCGTCTGAAATCAGAGCTCGCATTTCAAAAGAAAACAGTCCATCAAGGAATGTCTTCTCTCCACCGAGCGTGTAGCGAGCTGCGTATGTGGAGTCATTGCCGTTGACAGAGAGAGCGCCATCAAAGTGGCTGTAGGTAAAGAACACGCGGTCCTGGGGAATCGGACTGACGTTCTCCGTCACTTTGTATCGAAGGATCGCAGGGCTGCCGACTGTGTATGGAGGGGAACCGAATGTTGGCCCATACCCAGGGGAGTCACCGAGCATGTTCGGCGCGTCGAGTCCACCGCCGCTCGCGGTAGTGCTCGCGAGCGAAGTCGCTCCGGCCGCTGCGAAGTTGTTCGCCGCCGTGTTGGCGGTCAGCGGGGCATCGAAAGTGGGGGCTTCCGATTGAAATGCGGGGTCAGGCGTGGGGGCGGTGACCGCGTCGGATTCCGTGGCAGGCGCAGCCGCTTCGGCCGTCCCTTCGATAATCATCGGTGAAGCGTATTCACTCGGGTAGCATGGCGACGAAACAGCGGGCGGGCAGCAGTCTTGGACTGTTGCCGCGACGAGCCGAGCGTCGGTGCCGTCGGCAGCCATCACGCTACCGCCGGAAAGAGTTGCCAACGCCATCAACTGCAGCAAGAGCTGCCGTCGCCGTGGCGATCTGTTAGCGTTCCGCCGTATAGACATTCGAACATCCTTGATAAAAGGGGCAAGGTGAGATCGCATCCAATTGCGTCACCTGTCGATGAAGTATTCAATTTGATGAATCGACCAAGCCAATCAGACATCCTGACATGAATGCCATGTTTTGGGGGGGCAATGCCTGACCGCCTTTCGGGTCGGACTATTGGGGGGGGACACGCCATCGGAAAAGATCGTGACGTCTGGGGTGAGTTTGCTGGCTGCGCAAATTACTGCACCTGTCGCACCGTTATATGACGAGGACACGCTGTGAGATTGCGTCATCGGTGTCCGTCGATGACGCGGGCCCGCGTCGCCAGACCGATATCCGAGATGCGGGGACGGGTCGGCGGCTAACGCGGGGCAGGCTGCCTGCTATCCAAATCCGGGGTGGGCATGCGATGGCCGGATAATATCATCACCGGGCTACGGTTCCCGTGCGAGTCGTTCGGTTGCCTCGTCGACGACGGGGCGGGCCCAGGCGGTGTCTTGGTACAGGCGGATGATACCGCAAAGCAAATTGACTCGTTCCGCTGCAGCCATCTCCTCACTCGCGTCGAGCCGCTGCGTCAAAACGGTGAGGCGAGAATCGCTCCCAAGAGCCTGCGGTTGTTCAGACTCCAAGCGATCGAGTTCGTCGCGAACGAGGCGGGTCAATTGAGTTAACTCAAGCGAGGTCGGCTCGTTTTCGTCACTGCCAA
>JBICHZ010000354.1:0-13504 GCA_043101355.1 Rhodopirellula sp. JB044 | reverse complement strand
CATTCCCAGTCCTTTTCAGGTCCAAAGATACGTTCGCAGAACAGGCCGTCTTTCTCGGGACGGTAGGTACGGTAGTTGATCGTTTCGGGTTTCTTGACCTCACCGAACGACCAACTCTTGATGTCTTGGGGACGCGCCAAGGAGATGCGTACCGAAGCGTAATCGTTGATGCGATCGTAGTTGCTGGTTTCGCCAACTGACATGGAAGAAGCCTTTAGCTATTAGCTCTTTGCTCATTACCCGGGCCTGAGAAACTCGGCGGGGGAGTCGAGCATTTTGAAGTGGAAGGTTTCAAGCGATTTTGTCGCGATACAGTCAGGCATTCGCCCAACGTCATTTATTCCGGTGACGGAAACTTTTTCGGGCGGTGCGGCAATGGCGAGACCACGCAATGGACTCGCCGAATGCCGCACTCGCGAGAAAATCCCGTCTAGATTGGGCGTTTTTCAAGCTGCATGTTGAGCGCCAGACCACGAATCTCGTTGGTCAACACGTCGAAACTGGCTGGTGTGCCCGCTTCCAAGGTGTTTTCACCCTTGACCATCGATTCGTAGATCTTGGTTCGTCCCTCAACATCATCACTCTTAACGGTGAGCAATTCCTGCAGGATGTATGCCGCACCGTACGCCTCGAGAGCCCAAACTTCCATCTCTCCGAAGCGTTGACCACCGAAGCGAGCTTTCCCGCCGAGCGGCTGCTGCGTGATGAGCGAGTACGGCCCCGTACTGCGGGCGTGAACCTTGTCATCAACGAGGTGGTGCAGTTTCAACATGTAGATGTAACCCACCGTTGTTTCTTGCTCCATCGGCTCGCCAGTTCGACCGTCGGTCAAACGAATCTTCCCGTGAGCGGGCAACCCGGCCTCGGCAAGGCAATCGTTGATCTCGGACTCCGACGCACCATCGAAGATCGGCGTGATCGCTTGGAACCCGAGCTTGGCACCGGCCCACCCGAGGTGAGTTTCCAAAATCTGCCCCACGTTCATCCGCGAGGGAACGCCCAGTGGGTTGAGCATGATTTGGATCGGCGTCCCGTCAGGCAAGAACGGCATGTCTTCGATCGGAAGGATCTTCGCGATGACCCCTTTGTTTCCGTGACGACCGGCCATCTTGTCACCGACGCTGATCGTTCGTTTGGTCGCGATGTAAACCTTGACCATCTGAAGAACACCGCTGCGAAGTTCATCGCCACGTTTCATCGAGTTCAGTTTGCGATCGCGTTCGTCGATCGCGTTTTCGACGTTCTGCCACTGCGACGCGTAAACCTTCTCGACGTCTTCCTTCTTCGACTCGTCGACCTGATCGAGCACCAAATCGAATCGGAAACTCGTCGCACGCTCGGCAACGAACTTCGGATCCTGACCGTCGGCCAAAGGCGTTCCGGTGGCATCCTTCAGTTTGGTTCCCGCAGCGGCCTCGAGATCGCGGATCAGCGACTCGAACGTGCTAGCGATCTCATCGTTGCCTTCGGTTTCGTGCTGTTTGAGCTCTTTCTCGAACTGCTTGCGTTCCTCTTCGCCGAGACTCATGCGGCGGGAGAATTTGTGCGTGTCGATGACGATCCCCTCGATACCCGAAGGCACCTCGAGCGAGTCATTCTTCACGTCTTCACCGGCACGTCCGAAAATTGCGTGCAACAACTTCTCTTCCGGTGTCAGTTCGGTTTTGCTCTTCGGGCTGACCTTTCCGACCAGGATATCACCAGGCTTCACATACGTCCCGACTTGAACAATCCCGCTTTCATCGAGGTTCCGTAGTGCCTTCTCCGAAACGTTTGGAATGTCGCGAGTGAATTCCTCACGCCCCAATTTCGTTTCGCGGATCTCGACGTCAAAGTCTTCGATGTGAATCGAGGTGTAAGTGTCATTACGAACCAACTCCTCGCTGATGATGATCGCATCCTCGTAGTTGAATCCGTCGAACGACATAAACCCAACCAACACGTTGCGTCCGAGGGCGAGTTCACCCAATCGAGTTGCCGCACCGTCAGCGATGATTTGGCCCTTCTCAACCTTGTCGCCGACCGTGACCAATGGTTTTTGGTTTTGGCAGGTACGTTCGTTGAGACCCTGGTATTTCTTCAGCGGATAGTGATCGCTGCCGACTTCGATACGAGTGGCGTCGGCGTAGGTCACCTTTCCGGCGCGACGAGCACGAACGACCATCGCGCTGTTCTTCGCGACTTCGCGTTCCATCCCGGTACCGACAATTGGCGGCTCGGCGACCAGCAACGGCACCGCTTGCCGCTGCATGTTCGAACCCATGAGTGCCCGGTTCGCATCATCATGCTCGAGGAACGGAATCAAACCTGCCGACACACCGACCATCTGTGCCGGAGCGACGTCCATGTAGCTGACCTGTTCAGGCAACACGATCTCGAAGTCACTACGGAAACGAGCGATCAAGTTCGGCCCTGGGACCAATGCACCGTCCTTGACCTCGGTATCGGCGGGAGCCACGTACGACTCACCTTCCTCGTCCGCACGCAGCCAAACCGTTTGATCGCTGATCTTACCGTCGACCACTTTGCGGAACGGAGTAATCAGGAACCCGTAGTCATCAACGCCGGCGTAGATCGCCAACGAACTGATCAGACCAATGTTCGTACCTTCGGGCGTCTCAATCGGACAGATCCGTCCGTAGTGAGAAATGTGCACGTCGCGAACCTCAAAACCGGCACGTTTTCGGTTCAAACCGCCCGGCCCGAGAGCCGACAGGCGACGCTCGTGAGCGAGCTGACTGAGTGGGTTCGTCTGGTCAACGACCTGCGAGAGTTCACCGCGGCCGAAGAAGTAATCAATCGCTGCCGACACACTCTTCGGGTTGATCAACGAACGCGGCGTCATGTCCTGAGCGTCCTTCACGCTCATGCGTTCCTGAACCGTACGGCGAAGTTTCAAGAAACCCTTTCGCAGCTCTTCGCTGGCCAGCTCATCAATCGTTCGCAAACGACGGTTGCCGAGGTGGTCAATGTCATCGATTTCCGCATCGCTGTCCGCGTCGAACAGATCGATCAGGTAACGGATCGCTGAAATCATGTCGTCCGGACGGAGCGTCATGACGTCTTCGCCGACTTCCAAACCGAGTTTACGGTTCAGGCGGAAACGCCCGACCTTGCCGAGGCGATATCGGTTCTCGTCGTAGAATTTCTCTTGGAAGAGCGTGCGAGCCTTCTCGAGCTGCGGCGGGTTTCCTGGACGCAGACGCTGATAGATCCGCAGCAACGCTTCTTCGTGACTCGCGGTGGTGTCTTCCGCGAGGGTGTGGAAAATCAGCGGCACCTTCGGCAAATCCATCGCCTCGACGCTGGTCACACCCGCGGCGCAGATGGTTTCGGCCAGTTCCGTGCTGATCTTGTGCCCGGGCTCGACGATGATTTCGCCAGCCCGCTCGTGACCGCTCGGGTAAACCACGTCATCGACGCAGATCTTGTTCTCGAGCTTCGGCGCATCCGGGCCGCCTGAAATCTTGATCGTCTTGGTTTCGTAGAACGCCGACAGCAATTCCGCGTCGGTGCTGTACATCGGGTCCATTGCCCGCAGCAACATGGTCGCCGGGAACTTACCGCTTTGGTCAATCCGCACGGTGAGCGAATCTTTCTTGGTCACGTTGACCTCGATCCACGAACCACGCTCGGGGATCACGCGGCAGGAAGGCAACTTCCGGTCGGTGGTCGTGTCTTGTTCGAGCACGAAGTCGACACCGGGGCTACGGTGCAACTGGCTCACGACGACACGCTCGGCACCGTTGATCACGAACTCACCACCGCCGAGCATGATCGGCAGGTCGCCCAGATAGACCTCTTCCTCGATCGGCTCCTCGCGGTTCAAACGCAACCACACCCGCATCGGGCGACCATAGGTCAGACGCAACTGGCGACATTCCTGCACGGTATAGCGAGGCTTACCGAGTTCATAACGCAGGTATTCCAGCGTCGTGTTGCCGTCGTAACTGCTGATCGGAAAAATTTCCTTCAGCACGGACTCCAAACCTTCGTCCTTCCGTTCCGTACTCGCTGAGTCAGCCTGCAGGAATGAGGAATACGATGCGGTTTGCAGTGCGGTCAGGTCCGGCAATTCGAACTGGCCCAAGCCGGTTCCAAACTTACGGACACTGGTGGGCTCAAGTCGACGCTGAGTCGTGGTTGCCATCGAGAGGAAAGCTCCTTCGCGGGGAAGAACAAATTCACACGCCCCAGAGCCGAGATCTGCCACCATTTCGGTGCGGCCAGATCCGTCCAACGCCGGAAACGAGTGAGATGACTAAACTTATTTAGGTTGGACTACCGGAACCGGCGATATCCTCGTGCCCAATCACAACAGACGTGCCCTGAACTGCACTCACAGCAAGCCGTTTCAAACAAACCAAACGAAAATGTCCAAACCGAGAGGACATCTCTTTCATAGGGCAATCTTGAAACGAAAAATCTCTCGGGACCAAAATTGAGGCCATGTGGAGGGCACAATTCCACAAAAAGCTCAGATCCAGAGAGTGGGCGGCAGACAGTTGGGACGCGTTGCGGGATACCGGGGGGCGATAGTCGAAGGTGAAATGTAACCCTAAAACTTGAATTCGCAAAGGGCAACGCAAGGATTTTGGTCCCGTTTGTGCACCGTTTATGCACTCCACCCGCTGACTTTGACGAACTAGGGCAGACAGCGCGGCGGCAAACCGTCAAACTGCCACTGTTTTCATCAATCGTCGCTCGTGTCGCCCAAGATTGACGCATTCCGCCGCCAGGCCGACTTTCGCCGAGAGTTTGCGCCTCCCTTTCCCGCTCATCGAATAAAAACGCCATGAAATTCCCTCGTTCGTCCGGCGTACTTCTGCACATCACTAGCCTCCCGGGCGACGACGGTATCGGAGACCTGGGCGATTCGGCATACCGGTTTGCAGACTTCCTGGCCGAGGCCGGTCAATCGATCTGGCAGATCCTGCCACTCTCCCCCCCGGCGGAAGGCAACTCGCCCTATAGCGCCTATTCGGCCTTCGCGGGTAACCCGCTGATGATCAGTGTTGACGGGCTGGTCAATGACGGCCTCCTGAACCCGCCGGACATCGAACAGGCGAGAGAACAGAGCCGCAACGCAGACTCGGCAGAATTCCAATCTCCGCGGGATGTGACCGACGACAGAGGGGGCGTGGCGGCGGCAGTCTCCGCCCCGGCCACCCTGCAAACCGCTGCCTCACCCGACCACGTCGACTTTGCAAGCGTCGCGGTTTTCAAGGAAGCCGCCCTCAGCCGAGCGTTCGAACGGTTCCAAAACACCGCTTCCCACCCGCTGCGTGCACCGCTGCTCGCGTTCTGCAAGAAACACGCGGCATGGCTCGAAGACTTCTCACGCTTCGAAGCCATCATGCGACATCTCAACGAGTCCGACTGGTCGAAGTGGCCTCTCGAGCTCGTAACGCGGCAGCCCGAAGCAATCGCAAACTGGGATGAGAAACTGTGTGAAGCGATCCACTACTCCAATTTCAAGCAGTTCCTGTTCGACCGGCAGTGGCAGGCACTCAAGAAGCACGCTAACGACGTCGGTGTTCAAATTTGCGGCGACATGCCGATTTTTGTTGCCCACGAAAGTGCCGACGTGTGGGCCAACCAATCCCTCTTCGCAGTGGACGAAAGCGGCAAACCGACCCTCGTCGCCGGCGTGCCCCCTGACTACTTCAGCAAAACAGGCCAACTCTGGGGCAACCCGCAATACAACTGGGACGCGTTGGAGAAGACGCACTACCGGTGGTGGACCCAGCGGTTCGGATCCGCGTTGCGCCAATTTGACCTCCTCCGCGTCGATCACTTCCGAGGCTTCGAAGCCTACTGGGAGGTCGCCGCAACGGCCAAAACCGCCGTCGGAGGCCGATGGCAAACGGGACCGGGCACCAAACCGTTCGACGCCGCACGGGAAGAACTCGGGGAACTGCCCTTCATCGCCGAAGACTTGGGACTGATTACCGACGAAGTCCACCAACTTCGCGAAGCACTCGGCTTCCCGGGGATGCGTGTTCTGCAGTTCGGGTTCGATAATCCGGACGACAACTTCCACCGACCCGATACCTACCCAATCGACTCGGTCGGATACACGGGGACCCACGACAACGACACGCTCGTCGGATGGCTAAAACAACGCAAACCGAACGAACCAGATCCGCTGAAGACTTGGATCGCCGAACACGATCACGTCGCCGGCGAACCGGTGCACTGGCAATTAATCGACGCGGTTTTGCAGTCCGCGAGCGATACCGCGATCGTTCCGATGCAAGACCTGCTCGGCCTCGACAATGCGGCCCGGATGAACGTCCCCGGCAAAGCAAAAGGGAACTGGACGTGGCGGATGCGCGAATCCGCGATCACGGGCGAACTGATCGAGAAACTCCGCTCGATGACCGAGCGATCGCGGCGTGTTTGAACCGACACGCCAAGACGGCCTCGGATAAGCCGGCCCCAATAAAACCAAACCTAAAAACAAAAACAGCCCGGAACGAATTCCGGGCTGATCGCGTGAACAGTTGATCTCAAACGAGACGTGAAACGAAGGCGAACTAGCCCTCTTTCTCAACCTTCTTGAAACCTTTGGCGAACGCTTTCTCGCCAAAGACCATCTTCGCGGCTTCTTTGCCTTCGGCGGACTCAACCCGAGCCTTGCACTTGCCGCAGCAGAATCCGACCTTGGCTCCGTCGACTTTCATCACGGTCGATTTGTCGATGGAACCGCCGCTGAACGGGCACCCTGTTTGAGTGTACTGCCCGGTCTGCACCAACTGCCGATTGGCGGCAACGGCGAATTTTTCAGGCGTTTTGGCGAACTTCCCTGCACACCCGCCGCAGCAGAAATAGACGCTTCCGTCTTTGTACTGAGCCGTTTTGCCGGCCTGAGCGTCGCGATCAGCCACCACACATTGGACGCCTTCCAAATCCACCTCTTTGTTGAGATGAGCATTCGCGGCGAACACCGACGCGGAGGTGATCAACAACACGGCCAGTCCAGCCACCATTCGGTTTTTCATCTTTTCTCTCGGGTATTGAGTGGAACGCGGAACAGAAACGGTCCTCACCGCTTGCCTGACCGGATAGGTCGGGCGGTACCTCTTTAGGGTAAGGACTCGGTCAGGGGCAAGTCAAATTTCACAATCTGGCTGGTCGCCGAAAGCAACACTCTGCTAGTTTCACGACAGCATCGCCCCGCTGCGAGTTTCACGGACGTGTGACTTGTGTCAGTTAAACGGGTCGGGCGGGCAGGCATCCCGCTCGCTGGCGCAACGATTCGCAGCAGTCGATGTCTTAACAAAGCACACGCACCTCCCTGGAATGTGCGTCGGTCCACTGGACCCAATCAACAGCAAACGGACTTCGCTGAACGGATAAGAATATGAAAACGCCACGTCGCCAGTTTTTAGGATTGACCACGGGATTACTCACCGGTGGCTTCATGTCTACCGCGATGAATACTCGGGTCGCTGCACAATCACCGGGCAACCCTCAATGGGCCAACCCGGTTCACCGCGTCGCCAACGCGATGTCGGTTCCGAAAGCCGAAGTCCCGCGAGAAGTCCCCGGCAAAGCGGCACTCAAACGCGGCCTCGAGATGGCCCGGCAATCGCTCGAGATTTCACGCAGTCAAGTTCGTGACTACACCGCGATCCTGGTCAAACGCGAGCAAATCGACGGCACGATCGGCGAGCATGAATACATGGCGATCAAAGTCCGCAACCGAAAGGTCTCCGGCGGACAAATCGTCCAACCGTTCAGCGTCTACATCAACTTCCTCAAACCGTCGTCGGTCAAAGGACGTGAAGTGATTTACGTCGAGAACCGAAACGACGGAAAACTCACTGCACACGAGGGAGGCTTCAAAGGCCGGTTCCTGCCCACCGTCAGCCTGCCCGTCGACGGCATGCTCGCGATGCGAGGACAACGATACCCGCTGACCGAGATCGGTGTCGAAAAAATGATCGTCAAACTCATCGAACGCGGCGAGAAGGCGCTCCGCTACGAAGACGTGACGTGCGAGTTCCGCCGAGGTGCGAAACTCAAAGACCGCGTCTGCACCGTGCTCGAAGTCACCCAGCCGACGCAACGTCCCGATGCCGAGTTCTACCAGGCTCAGGTCTTTATGGACGACCAACTCAACATGCCGATTCGCTACATCGCCTACAACTGGCCAACACGCGAAGGGCAACCCGGTCAGGTCATTGAGGAATACAACTACCTCAACCTGAAGGTGAACGTTGGACTGACCGACGACGACTTCGACCCGAATAACAAAGCTTACAACTTCTATTCGTAAGCTCTACTCGTAAGCCTTCCTAGGCACGACGAACAGGCAAATGACACGGGGCTTGATCGAGCCCCGAACCACCAGGCGTTCCCGCTTGCACCCTCATCCCAATAGCGCACGCCCAACCCGCTGACCCCAGCACCGCTTCGCAATAGCGAAGCAAAACCACCTTAACGCGCACGCTGCTTGACGCTGCTCTCACAGTCGACTTTCTTAGCAACCGTTTGATCACCAAACTGTTCACCGCAGATCTGATCACGAGTTCGCATTCTTACATGTCGCACACTTTCGCCACGCGCCGCCGGGCGATGGGTTATAATAAGACAGTGTGTCCTTGCTAATTCGCGTCTTGACCGGCACCTAACAGCGCGTCGGGCACCTAACAACGTGAATGCGATGCCGATGTAACGCCCCCGCGAAATGGGGTCGAAGGCGCGACCCCTGATCGGCAATCTCTACACACGGAGAGTATCAACCCGCCGTTCAACCGCCCACGTAGAAGCACCTACCGAGTTCACTATTTTGTTGCAACGCTATCTATCAGATTGGCTGCACGCCGCAACAAACTACTGGTCCAGGCATGACGAAGCGCTAAGCGAGTCGACCGTCAACGACCACTCCTATGTGGAAACACAACACGGCACCCCAACGCAGCAAACCAGCGTGGCCACAAGTGGCTTCACCAATGAGGCCACGGGACCACTCGCCTTTGAGATCGACGAAGAATATCTCAGCGCTGAAATCGAAGGCCAATCGATCCGTACACTCGGCCGCTTTGACATCATTCGCTTGATCGGCGCCGGCGGCATGGGCAGGGTCTACCTCGCCGAGGACTCGCTGCTAAAACGCAAAGTTGCGATCAAAATTCCGCATCAAAATCTGCTGCTCAACCGGCGCGCACTGCAGCGTTTTCATCACGAAGCAACCTCCGCCGCGCAGCTACGCCACTCCAACTTGATCGGCGTTTACGATTCAGGGGTCGCCTCAGGGACACCCTTCATCGCCGCCGAATACGTGGAAGGCCCGAGTCTGTCACAGTGGCTGAAACTGCAGACCAACGATATCGACCTCGCCGAAGCGGCGGCGATGATTGAATCGCTCGCCGATGGCATGCATTCGGCACACGAGCAAGGCATCCTGCACCGCGATCTCAAACCGGGCAACATCTTGCTGCAATTGCGCAACCCAAACGCAACCGCAATGCCCCTGGACTCACTCGCCGATTACATCGGGCGGATCACCGACTTCGGCTTGGCACGGGTGCGTGAACAAACCGGAGACCTCACCGAAACGGGCTGTCCGGTTGGTTCCGCCGGCTACGCCTCTCCGGAACAATCCGCGGCACTCCACGAACACGTCAGCTACCCGAGCGATGTCTTTTCCCTCGGGGTGATCTTATACGAGCTGCTTACACGCAAACGCCCGTTTCAGCGAAAAACGATCGGCGCGACTCACCTCGCGCTCGAAACCGAAACACCTCGACGCCCGCGTGTAATCCGCCGAGAAGTCCCCGTCGACCTTGATGCAATCTGCATGAAGTGCCTCGAAAAGGATATCGACAAACGGTACGCCACCGCGGCGGAACTCCGCGACGACATCCGACGATTCCTCAACGGACAGCCAACACTGGCTCGACCGGTCCCGGTTTGGGAAGAAGTCTATCGCTGGAGCCGACGTTCGCCCTCCACCGCAGCGTTGGTATTCGTTTGCATCGCATCACTCATTGCCGGTGTCTGGGGTCTCTCGCTTTTCTCTTCGCATTTACTGCGTCACGAAGCGCAACTCACCGATGCCCTCGAACGATCCAATCGTCAACGCGCCCGCGCCGACCGACTACTGCTGGTTTCCCAGCAAGCCGAGGAGGAAGCTCATCGACAAGAAGCACTGGCGAGACAAACTATCTACGAAACCGATATGCAGCAGGCTTATCGGACCTACCAACAAAAACGACTCCCCACCGCGCGTGCGATTCTCGACAAGTATCCGATCAGTGGTTACCCCACCGACCACCGAGACTTCAGTTGGAAGTGGCTCAACACACAACTGAATGCGAGGTATCGAATCCTCGGGCAGCACGCCGGCACCGGCACCGAAGTCGCGGTCTCGAAATCAGACAAAGCGATCTGGAGCACGTCGAGCGACGGCGTGCTCAAACGATTCAGTTTTCCACTCCAGCGAGAGACCGAACGGCTCGACCTCGACTCGGGCGCACTCGACGGGCTCGCCATCAACGAAGATGGCACGCGAATCGCCGTCGGCGTGAGCAACAGCAAACACGGACTCAACGGTGTCGTATTCGTCTCGCCGGATGACCTGACGGTATCACACCCCATCGAAGGCGTGCCGACGACAGTCGAGTCGCTCGCGTGGTCCCACGATGACAGGTGGCTGGCGATTGCATCTCGTTATGGCGACACTTATATCTGGGAAAACGACAAAGGAATCGCACGCACCATCCACAACGGCACTCGCAACATTCAAGTCGACTTTGCAGGGGACACCCATCAAATCCTAGTCGCCAAGGAAGAATCGACTTCGCTTCACAATGTTGCGACAGGCACACCAACCGTATCGATCAAACCGGGCAACACTCGGACCCTGTTCAGTCTGACAGACGACGGCAACACGCTGGCGATGCACCATCGGGGAAAGACAACTGTCTTGCTTGGCAGTTTAACGAACGAGTGGAATCCAATTGGACGACTCGGTGGGATTGACTTCACCACGGAATCGATGGCATGCAATGCGCAAATGACACGCTTGGCTGCCGGTAACGGAGGTGGCCTGGTCAAAACGTGGGTCACGCCGACGGGCTTTGCGTCACTGCCTGATCGAGCCCAAGAAACGCCACCGATGAACAATCCGTCTCACGCCAACTATCTTCACGACGGCCCGTGCCTCTCGTTGGCCTATCTCGACGATGAATGGCTGGTGAGCACAGGAGAAGACGGCAAGGTCGTTGCCTACAACGCGACTGCCAATATGTTTCGCCCGATCACTTCGCCCCGCTTTACAGTTGCAGAATTCAATTGCCTGCGAAGCGGAAAGCAGGCAATTCTGCTCGACACGAACGGCCGAATCATCTTGCTAGAACGCGATGACGCGGACCGTACGCAGTGGACCCCCACCACGATCACTGCGGAGGCCGCCCAACCATACACAACACCGTCGAAGCAATGGCGAACGCTCAACACCGACAAACATCCTGTGCATGAAGAATGGGTCGGTATCAGTCTCGACCAATCACGAGTGATCGGATGTGTCGATTCCGGACGCGTCGCGATTGCGGACCTATTCTCCAAGAAAATTATCAAACAGTTTTCCGTTGGCTTCACTCCAACCGACGACGAGTGGATCACTTCCGTGGCACTTTCACCGGACGGTCGATTGGCTGCCGCGACGTGCACCAACCGACGCCTGCATGTTTGGTCCGTAGACGATGGAAAGAAGGTATTCGAACGGGAGTTCACCGACACTGCAAAAGTTGCCTCCTTTTCGAACGACGGACGATGGCTACTCGTCGGCGGGTACTACGAAGAACTTGAGATCTTTTCAACCCAGGACTTTCACTTGAAATGGTCGATCGACGCAGGTGACGGTACTTGCTGCGGAGTGTTCCTAAACGACAACACGACGCTGATCACCGGACACGTCGACTCCTCGATCCGAGTCTGGGACATCGAATCGCAATCTCAAATTGCGGTCTTACAAGGGCACGACAAATCCGTGTTCAAACTATCGACGAGCCATGATGAAAGATTCCTTGTCAGCATTGACAGGGATAGCAACTCGCGACTTTGGAGCCTTCGGAAATTTCAACCCATCGGCGAGATCACAGCCGAAGCTCCCAATGAGCGGATCCATCGTTTCCGGTTCTCCGAAGACGAGGATCAAGTACTTGTCATGCTCGCCGACAAAAAAAACCGGCAGACCGTCCACGCCGTTCGTTTTGACGCGTTGCCCTAACGTTCGCCGTTCTGGCTCGCCACGTCTCGCATACGGTTGAGCGTGTAGTAGCCGACTCGGTGCAGCAAATGGTTGCCCTCACCGTTCTTCACGCCGTCGGCATGCAATTCATGGACATGCCCCAACTGCAAACCGTCCACCGTCAGTCGCACCCGCATCGCATCATCGGACACGGAGACCCCCGTGATGGTCGGCTCGGTCGCGTCGACCTCGGGACTGCCGTATTCGGAACGATACAGATACGTGTATGTCGACATTTTGTAGGAATCCAATGCGGCCGCCGACTGACGATCGACCGGTTTCGTGAACTCCAGTTCGAATCCATCCTCGGTTAAACGCATCTCCTTGATTTCAAACGGCACCTTTCCGGTCCAATCGAGACGCTCGACCGCGAACGGGTGTCGCCCGACCGATCCCCAACCGCGGTTGGTTCCGCCGACAAACAAAGCGCCGCTGGCATCCATCTCGACCCCCACGTTCCCCGATCCGAATCCACTGCGAAACGGGAAGCAGGCTCCCTGCCAAACGCCGTCGACTTCTTCCAAGTACACCCGCATGATTCGACTCTGCGTTTGATCACCGACGAAGAGTTGACCGGGAAACGGACCAAACTTCCCTTCGGTGGTGTCACAGGCAATCCCCGAGGCGCTTTTGCCGAGCTTGTCATACGGGAACAAGATCGCGGGCGGAACGAGTTCAGGGATCTTGGCGGCCTCGATGTGCAGGCGACTTCCACTCTCCGGCTCGGTCGGACGCGGGCCCATGGACGGCGCGGAATCATACCATTGGAATCCACCAGGGTGTCCCACAAACTTTCCTTGCCGCAGCAACTTCAACCCGCATGTTCCGTTCCATGGACCTTGGTTGTCGGTGTAGAAAATATTGCCGTGCAGATCCGTGCCGATCCCGCCGGGTGACCGCACACCGCTGCACATCGGCAATGTCTGGCCGTCCGATGTGACCTTCATAGCCCATCCGCGAAACGGAACTTTGCTGGTAAACGAACCTGTCAAACAAAGCGTCAACACCATGTCACCGTTCGCGTCAAATTTGGACCCGAACGCGTATTCATGATAGTCGCCCGAAATCCCCCACCCGTCGGCGTGCGTTTCCAAAACGTCTGCCAAACCGTCGCCGTCGGTATCACTCAGTCGCGTCACCTCTGGACGCTGAACAGCGTACAGCCAACCATCGCGTTCGGCCAAACTCAACGGCTCGTGTAGTCCCCGAGCAAAAACCTTGACTTGGTCCGCGGTCACCTTC
>JBICHZ010000353.1:0-10938 GCA_043101355.1 Rhodopirellula sp. JB044 | reverse complement strand
AGCACTCCATCGTCATAACTCGCCGTGATGCCTGTCCCCGACGTATCCGCGGTCAAGACCTCGTCGGTTCCGTCTAAAATTCCGTCAAGGGTCACGGTGAGAGAATCGATGTTCGCATCGTCACCTTGCGTGATCGTCGCGTCCGAGTCCACAACGAAAACCGACCCTGACCCGATCGTGAACGTTGCGTTGTAGTTGCGTCCTGACGCGGAACTGTCGTCCGCATCGAGATCAATCACCGCCGGTGCGAAACTGAACTGTCTCGAGAACACACCGTTTGAATCGACCTGGTCGGTTTGATTTCCGTTACCACTCCAAACCACAACAAAATTGTTCGCGTCGAGCATCGAGACCGACGCATACTGCTGGTCTCCCGATGTCGTTACGTTGACTTGATCCGCCGACATCAGCGCGTTTGCATCTTCGTCGTAGATCCGGTATTTCACCGACGCGCCGCTGCCATCTCCGTCCGAATCACCGTGATACACGACCACAAAATTCCCATGGTCGTCCATGTCCACGGACGGGTTCGTGTTATCCGAACTGAACGATTCATCACTGGGCTCAAATAGGGCGTGACGCACATCGCCGGAGAGTTCAAACGTCTTCGCCCAAACGCCCGCGCCAATACCAATCACTCCTGGCGTACGGTATACCACGACGGTCCGCCCCGACTCATCCATGGCAATCGACGGGCCACTGGCAGCGGCAATCGTCGTATCAACCATCAAATCATCATGCATGGCGGTCGCTACCTTTGATCCGTCAACATCGTAGTGCCGGACATAGATTTCCCCGTCAGCCTGCCACACGACGGCGAACTGCCCCGAATCGTTCATCGCAACATCTGGCGTGGTTTCCGAATCGAGATCATCGACATTCACACGAACCTGCGCTGCATCGATTGCTGTTCCATCGGAATTGAATCGTCGATAGAAGATTCCGTCATTGTCGGTCTGCCCTTCACCTTCCCAAACGATGATAAACTCACCGCTGGAGTTGACCGCGATAGACGAGTTGTGTTGCTCGCCGGATGTATATGTATTGACGACGAACTCATTTCCAAGGGCGGTTCCGTCGGCGCCGAAGCGTCTTGCGTAAACGTCAACCGGAGTTCCCTCATCGACGAGAGTCCACGTGACGACGAAACTGCCATCATCCGCCGCATCGACACGTGCCCACTGTTGATCGTCCGACGTGGTCTGGTTGACCAGGATCTCGCCCGTGAGTGCCACCCCGGTCGCGTTGAATCGCTGCGCGTAAACACCCTTGCCATCACCATCCTGATTGTTACTCGTCCAGACAACCACATAGTCGCCGTTCACAGAAACCGCAACGGCTTGATTACTGCCTCGCGTTTCGGCCTCGGTAGTTTGCTGTTGTGATGTTGTGTCATTGACGCGAACCTCACCGGAATCGTCGAACTGCGCCGCCGTCATGAATGCGGCGCTGAACTCCGACGTGCTCCCGTAGTAACCCCCGCCACGATCCTCCGTCGCCGTTGCGGTGATCCCCGCAATCGCGGTCGCCGTTACCCCGGACAACGTGGCGGTAAACTGCTCGCCTCCCGAGACACTCGACGCGACGATCGTGGTCGTCCCGAGATACGTTTGGCCCTCGCCGTGACCATCGACTCCAACCCCGCCGGGGTTTTCAAAGAACTCGATGCGGTACGTTCCTGATGGAAGATCAACGCCAAATTCGATCTGCAGATCCGCACCGTTTTGAACAACCGACGTGATGATCGGGTAGTTCAAAAGGTTGTTGGGACCGCTATCCACATCATCTGTGTCATTGACGGTCACGGCGTCGTCGTTGAGATCGATCGCCAACTCATCGTTGTCGTAAATGCTGTTGCCGAGCAACGCGTTGCCCGTCGCTCCCGAGACAATGCTGACACCGTGCACCGTGCTGAATGCGATCACGTTGCCTTCCCCGGCACCGGTTCCGCCGATCACATTGTCCATGGCGTTCGACTGAATCCGCACACCATGAATCGCGTTGCCAAGGTCCAGGCTGCCAGCCGAGTTCGTACCGATATAGTTGCCTTGAACGTGATTGCTGCTCGTCCCGGCTCCGGTAATCTCGATCCCGGATGTGCCGTTTCCGCCGATCACGTTTGCCTTGGCGGCCGAGTCGCCACCGATTTGATTGTTCGACGCACCGCTTCCGATCTGGATCCCCTGTGCCGTGTTTCCGACGACAATCGTCGCGGTTGCGTCCACGCCGATGAAGTTCCCCTGAACAATGTTGCTCGACGTTCCGCCGTCAAAGATCTGAACACCGTTGGTGTTTCCCGAGATCACATTTCCGAGTCCCTCACCACCGATCGTGTTCCCGTTGGCCCCGGCATTGATCAGAACCCCAGCGACGGAATTGCCCAACGCCGTGACACCCGACGAATCCACACCGATCAGGTTTCCGACGACATCGTTGTCTGTCGCGGAACTGCCGGTGATATAGACGCCCGCAGAGGTGTTGCCCGAAATGATGTTTTGGTCTGCGGAGGTCGCACCGCCGATTTGGTTCGAGGCCCCATAGACAACAATCCCGTTACCACCATTGCCGGTGCCGCCGCCCGCGTTGGTGCCGCTGCTGTCGAGCTGGCCGATATAGTTACCGACAATCAGGTTGTTGTCCGATCCGTTTTGAATTTCGATTCCGTCACCACTCCACTGCCGGATGATCAGCCCGCGGATGGTGCTGCCGTCGGACGTCCCCGACAACGTCAGCCCGTCACCGGATCCTCCCACCGAACTGGCTCCGGAAAGAACGATCGCGGGTCGATTTCCGTTCGCCGCAAAACTGTCGTCGGTGGTCGCGTCGATCGTGACGGCCTCCGTGATCGTCGGCAACACACTCGTGGGTGCGATCACATGAACGCCGGTGCCACTGATATTGAACTCAATCGTATCCGCACAGACCGACGCGTTGGCATCGAGAATGGCTTGCCGCAACGAACCCGCGCCGCTGTCTGCTGTGTTCGTCACCGTGAAGGTCGTCCCGGCGGCTTCGAACGCTCCGATGTCGGGTGAGGCGTCCCGCGTTACGTTTCGTGCGTCCGTAGCCGACGCACCGGCAACAGCCCCGGCGTTATGAGCGAGGCTGCCGGTCAACAGTGCATGCGTTTGGACATAACCGCCGTTATCGGCGAGCCCATCGAGCGCCGCGGAAACATCGGTGATGTCACTACCGACAAACCCCGAACCGCCGGTGGTGTCCCCGATCAAATTGTTACCAAGGCTCGAAACCGTTCCTTCAATGTCGACGTTCGCGCTCGCGACACTGTTGCCGGCAACAATCGTGTTAAGCAGCGTCGGAGAGACTCCGCCCTGCATGCGAAGCCCACCTCCCGAGTCGGCGGTGTTCAGCGTGATTGTTGAATTGACAATCGTGAGCGTCGAGTTCTCGTTGTAGATCGCACCACCGCTACTTACCGCGGTATTGCCACTGATCGTCACGTTGGTTAACGACATCGAGGTCAACGTGTCGTTGTAGATCGCTCCACCGGATCCCGCCGCGTTGCCTGACAAAGTGACCCGCTCGAGGATCGCAGTACCCTCGTTGTAAATACCGCCACCCTTGACCGTGGACCCGGTGCCGCCGTTGTCCGAAATTTCCACATCGGTGAGGTTGATCGTTCCCAGGTTGGCGATCGCACCGCCTTCGGCCGATCCGTTGTCCGTGACGATCACTCGTTCGAGCGTCAGACTCGCCGCGGCATCGTTGACACTCACCGCACCACCGCCCGCCGATGAAACACCCGACGTGAGGGTCAAATCCGTTATCGTTAAATGATTGTCGTGAACATCAAACACGCGGTCGTTGTAACCCGCATCGATGATCGTCAGTCCCGAGCCCGCTCCGACAATGGTAACGTCCTCATGAACATCGAGGTCTCCCGTCGCGGCGGCGTCCTCGCCCGTGGCATTGTGCGTTCTCGTGTAGGTTCCCGCGAGCAGGTTGATCGTCGTATCACCACCGACATTTGCGTTCGCTTGAATGATCGCTTCACGCAATGACGTCACGCCGTCACCGGCATCAACCACGTCGTTGAACGTGTCGACATTGATCGTCAGCGACGCGAGTTTATGTTGCCATGTGTTTTGCAACTCTACCGAGAACGCGGCGTCCGACTCGATCACTCCGACGTGATATTCAAACTGCCAATCACCGCCGTACCCGGAGTAGCCCGTGTCGTCGTCACTCGCAGCAACGTCTGCCCCGGTGAGCGCGCCGATCGAATCGATCAACGTCTGACCACTCGCGCTGTCCGCGAGATCGCAACCATAAAACAAGATGTCCGCGTCCGAGGAAAAGGACGATTCCCACGACGCGATCCCACCGGCGTACGCGTCCAAGTTCGACTCACCCAACCAAGTCTCGCCCAACTTGATCCGGCCGTCTTCGGCGTGCGACACGATGTGCAGGGATGCAACATCGGTGCGTCCTTCGAGGATTTCGGAGATTTGCTCGATACCGTCTCGGTCGGAATCCAACACGTAGACGTCCGCATCCGCTCGGTTTTGCTCCAGATCATCGAGCAACGCCTGCAAATCCCCCACCGACGAGTCGATCACGATGATCTCACGCGGCGATGTCTGTGAGGATGGTTCGGCAACGGTTTGTATCGACGCGTTTTCATCCGCGTGCGTGTCATCGGATGAAGCCGACTCGACCTCGACCTGTAAAACCGTTGCACTGTCGGCGGACTCCGCCATTACGGCCGGATCAATCGGCGTGGCACTGAAGAGCAAACGCGGCTCGAGATCACCGAGCCGCAATGGCCGCGCAGAGGCATTCGGGAGCGAACCGGCTCGGTGTTGATCTCGAAATCTCGTGGCGACTTCATCTGCTCTCATCAGCAGGCGTTGCCACCAATCATTCGTCTTTGCTCGAGACATGTTAATGAGATTCCTACTAGATACTTACCACCGCGGTGTCGCGTCTGCGTTCTTCCGGGTTCAACACGGGATTGCATCGATTTGCGCATATCGGTCCAAGTCTGCATTGCAAACCTAGGTGATGTTTCCGACCGCCGCCGACCTTTCGTGTCGGGCAATCTGGGAAAAATAGCGAGACCCCTACGCTCATCGGCTTTGGGAAGACTTTGCCGTCGTGGTTTTGACCTAAACATCCGTTTCCGCTCCTGTCACTGTATGGGTGAATCCGTTTGTGCCGAATGAAACCGATGATGCCGTCATGACGATCTACGGTTCTTTCCCGAATGCGCAGCCGCGTGAAACAGAAATCTTGCATCCCGAAAGGCGTTGACAGGTGGTACGGCCACCTCGCGCCGTTCGCTGCTGCGCTGTTGACGACGGCTGTTTTGATGCAGTTTGGTGGTTCTATCGCGGCTCAAACGCCGTCCCGATCGACGGCAACGCCGGACGACGTTTCGCATCTTTTCCTCAGTTACCTGCCCGATCGTCCCGGTTCACCGGAAACCAACACAAACCGATCCACCACCGCTGCAACGTCGCCGGACGCCACCGATCAACATCAACCGCTCCGAGACCCGCTCAGCCTGAGCGAAGTGCCGACGCCGCAACCGGATCTCGTCACCGACGCTCCACCGCCGCACACGACCGAGATTCATCACAACTGGGGATCGTTCGATCGTGCTTACACGCGATCTGCGTCGGACATTCCAAACCCGATCAGCCAAGGTCCGTACCGCAACCAGCTCGACATCTATCGGGCTCGCGCCGATGAACTGTCCGATCAACCGACGACGCTTCCCGGCGAGTTCATCGCAACGGACTCCATGGACGATCCAGCGATCCGTTGGTGGGAGTCCTTGGTCGGCCAACCGCTCGGGCTCGCACAGGAAACGATCGCGGTCGACGTTTGCCAATTGACTGAAACCAGCCTTGTCGCCTCGCCCTACGTGCGCGGACTACTGACCGAACCGAAGGTCCGCTACAACGACATGGTGATCGCCGATGCCGAGTTCGATACGACCGCGTTTGTCGAATCTAAATTCGCGAGAACCAACGAACCGGTCGGCAGCGTGCTGACGACGGGTGACAGTTCCGAACGTTACCTCGACAACCTGTTCTCCTCATCCGCCGGTATCCGGAAACGATATCGCAGCGGCGGAAATGTCGAAATCGTTCAACGTGGCGGTTTCCAAAGCAACAACTCCACCTTTCTGACACCCAACCCGCAAGGCACATCGCGCCTGGAAATCAACTTCGCCCAACCACTGCTCCGCGACCACGGGCGCGCCGTCAACACAACGCGTGTCCTCCTGGCTCAAATCAACGTTCAGTTGGCCAAGAGTGAAACGCGAAACGAAGTCGAACAGCACCTCGTCGATGTCACGAGAGCGTATTGGGACTTATATCAAGCACGTGCGGAATACCTCCAACGCAAGCGTCTGCTTCACGCCGCCGAAGAACTGCACGCCAAACTACTCGCGCGGGGCACCATCGATTCGCAGCAACGCCAGATCCTCCGAGCCGAGGTGGCGATCACGCAGCGACGCAGTGACCTGATCCGGATCGAAGCGCGCATCCGCAACGGGCAGGCACGCCTGAGAATGCTGACGGCCGATCCAAACCTAATGCGAGGAGGCAACTGGGAACTGCTGCCCGGCGAACTGCCGCTGGACTGCCTCGTCCCGGTCTCGCCTCGCGAGGCAACCTTGACGGCGTTGGAAAACCGCCCCGACATCACACAATCACTGCGAAAGATCCAAGCCGTATCCAGCAAAGTCGGCGCGGCGAGAAATCAAGTCCTCCCGCGTCTCGACCTCTTGCTCAGTTCCTACGTTGCCGGACTCGACAACAACCGCGATACCTTTGGGGCGATCGCTCGACAGTTGACCGACGGCGGCCCGAGCTACGCGGCCGGATTCGTATTCGAACTCCCCGTCGGCAACCGCGCCGCCCGCGCCCGTCTGCAACGCAACCAATGGGAACTCAACCGCAGCGTTTACGAATTCCAACAAACGACCGAATCCGCCATCACCACCGTCGAGATCGCGGTCCGCGAAACCCGCACCGCATACGCCGAAATGATCGGGAATCAACAATCCCTCGTCGCTGCGATGCGAGAAGTTTCTTACCTCCAGCAACGTTGGCAATGGTTGCCCGACCCGAACGAATCGGCCGTGCTGCTGATCGAAGACCTGCTCGACGCCCAAGAGCGTGTCGCGCAGGAAGAACAATCCGTTACGCGTGCACAGGTCGCCTACGCGATGTCATGGATCACGCTGCGCAAGGCCATGGGCGTGCTGCTGCAGGTGCACGTTGAAGAACAACTCTGCAACGAAGAGATGCAGTTCGAAGAGTGGGAAATTGGTGACACGATCGTCACCGAACCTCATTCAGCCGGTCCCCGACAAGCACGACAAGGGAGCCTGCCATGAGCCAGCCCCTCGATGCCGCGATCAACCGCACTGCCACGGCACGCGAACTTCACCGAAAAATCGCCGACGAACGAATGATCGCCGCGGTGATCCAACGAGGTCGCGAGTTCTCAGAACCGCTGAAAAACGAGACTGCCGACGGGCTGTTCTTGCTGACCGGCCAACTAAAAGAACGCGTCCGTGCCTCGCATCGACATCCCAACAACGACGAGGCGGTTTGGGAACTCCTAACCAACGCCATCGCGGTCGTTCAGGAAGCGATCCGGCGCGAGTTGTCGCTCGAACCGTTCGACACACAGTTACGCGCCGGCATCGTGATGAGCCTCGGTGGCATCGCCGAGATGCAAACCGGCGAAGGAAAAACGCTCGCCGGCGTGCTGCCCGCCTACGTCAATGCGTTACGCGGCAAAGGAGTCCACGTCGCAACGCCCAACGCCTACCTCGCACGTCGCGACTTCGAACATCTCCGCGGCGTCTTTCGGCACTGCGGCATGACGACCGGTGTGGTCGAACTCGAGTCTGACGACGAACAGGCGAGACAGGCTTACCGAGCGGACATTACCTACGGATCCGCACACACATTCGGATTCGACTACTTGCGCGACCAAATCGCGTCGCAAAAGTCGTCGGCTTCCCCGATCGGATCCCGCCTTCTGTCAACACTACGCGGTGTGAACACCTCACGGCGACGTCAACGCGGATTGGCGTGTGCGATTGTTGACGAGGCCGATGACGTCTTGCTCGACGATGCGGTCTCGCCGCTGATCCTCAGCGAAACGCCCAACGGGCCGGCCCCCGACGCTCCGGTGCACCAAATGGCACTCGCGTTCGTCGACCAACTTTCCGAGGGCGAACATTTCTTCGCATCGGGTTCGGACCAGATCGAACTGACCGACGAAGGCTTCGCGAAAACATACGCCGACACCGCCGCGTCAACTCATCCGGACTTGATGCGTCCGTGGCACGAATACGTCATCACCGCCCTCCGCGCCGCCTATCACTACGCCCGTGACGTTCACTACATCGTGCGGGACGACAGTATCGAGCTGATCGATCGAGCAACGGGGCGAGTATTCGCCGATCGCAGTTGGTCCGGCGGGCTTCATCAGGCCGTGCAGGCCCGCGAAGGTCTTGAGATCACGAACGAATCGGTCGCGTTGGGCCGAATCACCAAACAGAGCTTTTTCCGCTCGTACCGCCACCTGACCGGAATGACCGGAACCGCCGATCAGTGCCAACGCGAACTCGAACAGGTTTACGGCACGCCGGTGGAAACCGTCCCGCTGCGAATCGCGAGCAAACGAGAAACCTACACGCCGCGATTCGTATTAACCCAAGATGACAAATATGAGGCGGTCGTCAACGAAGCCTTCTCGATCGCCGTGAGCGGCCGCCCGGTTCTCGTTGGAACGTTGAGCGTGAGCGAAAGCCTCGCGATCGCATCACGCCTGCGAGAATTCGGCCGTCCCTTCGAAATTCTAAACGGCGTGCAAGACGCGGATGAGGCTGCCGTGGTTGCAACTGCAGGCCGCAGCGGAGCGATCACGGTCGCCACAAATTTGGCCGGTCGGGGCACCGACATCAAACTCGACGACCGGGCACGAGAGTGCGGTGGGTTGCACGTTATCGTCACGCAGATGCATCCCTTCGCCCGCGTGGACCGACAATTGATCGGACGCGCGGCACGTTGCGGCGATCCCGGTTCGTGCCGCTTTTTCATCGCCGCAGACGATCCATTGCTACTGCAACACGCGCCATGGATCACGCGGCATCTGCGTCGCGTGGCGAGCGAAAACACCAACGCGTTTCACCCTGCCGGTTCGATCGCGGAAGACCCACGACGTGATCATCGATTGTTCAATCAAATCGTTACCGTTCAACGTCGACTGCAACGCGAAGCGAGTTCGCGCCGACTGCAGATGCTGAAAACCGACCTGCGTGAGCAAGAAATCCTTTCCCGCGCGACCGACCAACCGGACGCGTGTTGGGCAATATGAGATGGAGACTCGAATGAAACGCAAACCCATTCAATGGACCGCATGGTGCATCCTCACGTGCATCAGCGTCGCATCGGTGCATGCGATCGAAATCGAAACTTTCACGCAGCCTTATCGCTCCGTCGACGTGCCGGCTGCCGAGATGGGAGTGCTCGAGGAAGTGCTGGTTGAAGAAGGCTCACGCGTTTCCGAAGGACAATTGCTCGCACAAATTGACGACCGCGTCCTCCGCGCGTCGCTCGAAATTGCCGAAGCCGCCGTCCGTGCTACCAGTTCGCAGCGAGCCGCGGAGGCCGAATTGGCACTCTGCGAAGAACAACTGCGGAGCTATCGCGAACTGCTCAACGAAGGCAATGCCACCCAACGTGAAGTCGACCGAGCCGAAACGAACTACTGGCAAGCCACCACGCGGATGCAAACCGTTCGCGAAGACGCCGAGATGCGGGAACTCGAACAAAAACGAATCGCCACGCAATTGGCAAACCGACGTATCGAATCTCCACTCGATGGGGTCGTGGTTCGGATCGAAAAGGAAGCCGGCGAATTCGTTTCCCCCACCGATCCGGTTGTCATGAAAGTCGTCCAACTCGATCGGTTGCGTGCGATCTTCTCCGTGCCGCTCTCTCGGATTCACACGTTGGTCAAAGGCCAGCAGGTTCCGGTTTACGTTTCCGGCAATCAAACGCCGGTCGACGCCACGATCGAAATCATCTCGCCGGTGGCGGACGCCGAAAGTAGTTCCGTTCGAGTCACGCTCCGCATCGATAACGTTAAAGGTGATCTGCTCAGCGGAGTGATCTGCCGATGGGACCTCGGAGGATCGTTCCGTGATTGACCCCACACCCGTGCAACCAGTGACACCGATCACGGTGCTCCCCACGCCGCTGTCCGCGTCGCCCGATGAAACGCCCGATGGAACGTCCGATTCGCGAACCGAGCGAGAGATGGATCGCACGATCGATACGGCGATGGAGTCTCTGACCGCGGCCACGTCAGTCACGGACGAAAACACTTCCGGTAGCGAACCAAGCGCTGCGGTTACATCGAGCGAAACCGAGAACGCACTCTTGGCCGCCGCCATTGAATTGCAATCGCAACTCGACCAATCCGACACGATCGAAGACGCATCGCGTGCACTCGCCCATCGCCTCGCCGAGATTCTCGACGCAGACGAGGTCACGGTCTGCTGGCGAGACTCCTCCGACGCCTCCATGAGGTGCCTGGCCACTGCATCCGCCGATAAAACATCTCTGACAAAGTCCGGCGAACCGATGAGGGTCGCCGCCGCGGAAGAATTAGCGATCCACGGGCGCACCAAGTATTGGCCTCTGGACGATTACGCCGACGCCTCCGAACGTGGCGGCATGATGGCAATCGATCAATACGTCAGCGACAGTTCCGCGGAACGATTCGTTGGCATTTGCCTAGTCAACGACACCGATGAAGTTTGTGGTGTCCTGATGACGCTCAATTGCCATCAACCGGCAGCGGGTCACTTTCTCGAAGCCCTGTCGAGCCCGTTGTCGAGCAAACTGTTCTCGATCCGTCGACACCAAGGCGGTCGGC
>JBICHZ010000352.1:0-5849 GCA_043101355.1 Rhodopirellula sp. JB044 | reverse complement strand
ACATCTCGATCAGGTTGGGACGCGAACTGAATTGGGATCAGGACAAACGCGAGATCATCGGCGACGATGACTACAACTCGTTCCTCGCTCGCGATAGCCGCGAGGGAAATCAGATCGAAGGCATCTAGCGGAATTTGGTATCGGAGGTATTCGCTTTCGTTCAGTGAGTCGCCAGATTTCAAGCTTCGAATTCTGGCGACTTTGTCTATGTCGGCGTGCGAGGTTTATCTCGGTAGAGGAGGTTTAACTGGGCGTGCGAGCAATTTCTGCCGCTCTCTTTTCGATTAGTTGTCTTAAGAAAAGAGAGTGGTCTCAAGAAAGCTGTCGATCACCGATGAGTCGGCGTTGATCAGTCGGTGCCTATCCCGCGAGGGATTTCGAGTTATTTGTCTCAAATCACGCGAGCACACCTGGGGAGATCCCGCCTATCCAACGACTGGACATCGTTGTCATGTGGCTTTGGCGGTCGCGTTTAGCGTTGGTAGATCGGCAGGAAGCCACGATCGATCTGCAACATGGTCAGGTTGCAGGCGGTGACGTAGACCGGATGAATTTGCCCTTCCCAGGAACCGTCGGCTTGCTGCTCGGCGGAAATCCGATCGTACAACCGGTCGCGAAACGGGAACCACAACTCGTCGCCTTGTCGGTAAACGACTTGGCTGTAATACAGGTAGGTGTAGTGCCAGTGGCCAAACGACTGGCCGGCCTGACCGATATCATGAAGCGATTCTTTGCTGTAAGCGAGCATGTCGGGAACGTGTTCGCTGTCGTAATCCCCGGCGTTGTAGAGAGCCGCGAGAGCCGCTGCTGTGATCGCGGGTCGGCTGCTGCCTGTTTGGCGACTGCTGTAACTGATTCCGCCGTCAGGATTCTTGCAGCGGTAGATGTACTCTTTCGCCTTTTCGATCACTTCGCTGCTGACGGGGATGCCCGCGTTTCGACACCCGCGGAGCCCTTGAACCTGCGTGATCGTTGTGCTGCCTTCGTCGAAATCATTGCCTTCCTTCGCCGAGACATATCCCCACCCGCCGGCGGCGGTCTGGGCGTTACCGCTGAATTCGACCGCTCGGCTGAGTACATCGACGAGCTCTTCGCGTCGGTCGAGCAGGCCTTCTTCGCCGAGCACCTGTGACAGGAAGAGCATCGAGAACCCGTGGCCGTAGGTATATCGCGAATCCGTTTGCGGGTCGCCGATCAGCCCGTTGCTGCGAGATTTGCTGATCAAAAAATCAGCCGCTCGGGCGATTTGACGGGCGTAGGGTCCCTGGGTCGTCGTGCTGCCGCTGGCGATTAACGCGGTGCCGGCGAGGGCCGCCATCGCGGTCGGGTAAACCGTCGTGTTCCATTGGCCGCGTGAAGACTGCTTGCTGCTGAGCCACTCGAGGCCGCGGTCGATCGCCTCCTGCCATTTCGGTTTCGGGATCGCCGCATGGGCTCGGCGGGAAACTCCTCGGGGGGAAAGGCCCCCTAATGTGGCCGCGACGCCGCCTCCGACTGCAACGTTTCGCAAAAACCGACGACGATCGAGTGATGAGCGGTTCATAAATGTCCCCTTTTCGAAAGAACGACGTCATTTTGGAAGCGGCCGAGCACGATCTACCATATCAGGAAGTTGCCTGATCGAGAAACGTGCGATTTTCCAAGAAACCAGTGAAGTTGTAACGGCTGTAACGTCGATAACGATTGTGCCACCGATTGGCTGGACTCGAATCGCACGAGAGGCGTACCACGATGACAAACAAGATGAATCTACGAACGACCGTCAGCACATTCGTGGCTGCGACTACGTTGTTGACCCTTCTGACCGCGACGACTGGTTGCCAGGTGTCGCTCAATGGTCAAACGCTGCCAAGCCCGTATTATCTACAGGACGACGTCCAGTATTTCCCTGCCGGGCCAGAGTTCAAGCTGCCGCGTGAAGCAGCCGCTCTCCGCGCAGCCAGAGCCGAAGAGAAATTGAACCAACGATGAGCCAAAACCGAACCCCGCACCAAGAAAAGATCATTCGCAATTACTACGAGAATCGCGACATGATCGGGCTGCAAAAAGCCTCCGAAGCGGTAACGGATCTTTACCTCAGCGAAGGGAAAAAACGCGCCACCATCTGGAAGCGGCTGGCCAGCCATCTGGAAAAGATCGGCGTTTCTGAATCGCAGATCGAGGCTCTCCGAGAAGCCGACGACCCGGCCGCGGTCGCAAAACTGCTCGAAAAGTACTCGGGCTAACCCATCTGTCCCGGTGGGCATCTGTTGCCGGGCGTCAATTTTGGCTGGTCGTGTTTCGTGCCGGCTGGTTTGTCGACCGGACAGGACGCGGACGAAAACGCCACGTTTGTCGATGGCGTTGTTCTTTGTGGCGGCGACGAGCTCGCTTGGCAAACCGTATCGGCGATTCCACCCGAGGCCTTACGCCCGTTCGGCTCGCGACGGGGGTTGGTAACTGTTGATTGCCGAGGATTTTCTCGACGGCATCGGCGTGAAGAAGTGATACGCAATCAACAGTCCACCGCCCATCGACCGGCAAAATGCTCGACGGGTTCTAGGTAACTTCCCAGCGGATGGCCAACAACCGAGCGGCTAGCAACAACGCGAATGCGGTTGCCATGAGCACACCGAGTTGCGGTCCCAGTTCGCCGGGCGGCAACTCACGCCAGAAGACTTTGTCGTACCCGTCGAGCGCCCACGCGTTGAACGTCCACAAACCGGCGCGCTGCAACGGTTCGCTCATCACGTAACGTGGCACCATCGAACCGCCGAGCGCACTCATCGTCAAAACAGCAACGACGGAGAGTCCGCCGAGTTGGCCGCGGGTTCGACACAACGTTGCGAGAAAGAGTCCAAAAGATGCCGCCGCTGACGCCGTCGCGAGGGTCATCATCGCGAAGCCGTCAAAGTGCTCGATCAGGTTCAACCCGAAAACGAGCTGTGCCCAAACAAACATCACGGTTACCTGAACACAACCTAAAAGGGTCAGGTAAAACCATTTGCCCAGTAACAATTGATCCATCGTCATGTGTGTGGCTAACAAACGTTCGAGGGTCTGGTTCTCTCGCTCCTCCAACAGAACACCGCCTCCCGTTGTCGCGCCAAAGAGTAAAAACATGACCGCGATACCGGCGGCATAAACGCTGATGACAGGATTGGTCTTTCCCTCGCCAATGACATTGACAACTTCAATTTGAGGCGGTGCCAGAACCGGCTGACCGATCGAGGAAACTTTGTCTAAGGATGGTGATGCGTCGGCTTCCGGTTTTGATGCTACGTTGCGAACAAATTCGGCAAAATCGGCTTGTTCATTTTGTTTCGAATCGGTCGCCTGTGGACGATCACCCTCGGAAGATGAACGCGACCTGGGAAGAGCGGTGGGGTTTGGTGCTAAGCCGATCATGATCTCGCGAGTCACCAATGCCGTCACGACTTGGCTGGCGACTTGATCAGACGCGTCGTTGAGCAGTTCGGCGGCGAGTTGTTCGTCTTTTTGATCGATCACCACTGCGATCGTTGCTGTCCCGCGACGCACCATCGACTCCGCCGTCGCTCGATCCACGGTGGTGGAATCCGACGATCCCCGGATCACCTTGAGGCCTTCGTTTTCGCCCAGGCTATCGAGCACTTTCTGACAACGGTCGGTGATCACTGCCGAGTCGGTCGTTTCCGCCGCACCGTTGACCAACACGACTTTCACCCGAGGCGTTGTGCCAACCCCGCGCGTAAAGATCAACGCAAAGATGCTGAAGAAGGCGATTGGCACGACGAACGTCAGCAACCACTCGACACGATTGTGACGAAGGCGGCGTAGATGAATTTCGATGACTTGCCAAATCACTTCGGTTCAGTCTCGTAATTCGTGGCCGGTCAGGTGCAGGAAAACATGATGCAGCGATGGGCTTTGCACCTCGACGTCAACGACGCCGTAACCCGCCGATCCGATCGCATCGATCAACTGTGGCAGTCCGATCGCGATCTCGGCAACTTTCGCTGAAATGGAACGCTCCCCTGGAGTCACTGACAGTGGCAATCCGCAGGTGGCGAGCGGTTCGTTTCCGTCCCCACGCAGTTCCTGGTCCAACCGCACATGAACGTTGCGGTCACCGCCGATCGTCTGTCGAAGGAGTTCGTCGAACGTGCCCGACGCCACCACGCGACCACGGTCGACAATCACAATCCGGTCACACTGCGTTTGTGCCTCATCGAGATGGTGAGTCGTTAACAGGATCGAAGTACCCCGGTCGCTCAATTGATCGAGCATCGAAAAGATCCGCTGCCTGCTCTGAGGGTCCACCCCCACGCTGGGCTCGTCGAGCAGCAGGACCTCCGGTTGGTGCAACACACCACACGCCAAGTTGACGCGTCGTTTCATCCCTCCGGAAAAGGTCGACACGAGGTCGTCGCCTCGGTCTGCTAGCCCGGTCCACTGCAACGCCCACTGAACGCTCTTGCGAAGCTCCGATCCGCGGAGCCCGTGGAAGCGGCCGAACGCGGTAAGGTTTTCGCGTGTCGTCAGGTCGGCATACAACGCGATTTCTTGCGGTACCAATCCGAGTGTATCACGGGCCGACGAACGATCGACAGGGCGGCCGAGCAACTCGATTCTCCCCGAGTCCGGCCGCGTCCGACCGGAAAGGCATCGGATCATTGTTGTTTTCCCGGCCCCGTTGGGCCCGAGATACGCCAGTCGTTCGCCCTGACGCAATTCAAACGAAACCCCGTCGAGGGCAACATGCCGTGATTGACGCGATCCACCGAAAGGCCAGACCCCGCCCTCCCGAGCGTAGCTCTTTCGCAGTTCGTTCACCAAAACAGCGGGGGGCGTGGTGGTTATCAACGCGGTACTCGGGTGTTGATGTGGGGTGACACACCCGGAATGGTACCGCAATCGCGAAGCCGACGGAAACCGCAAACTCAGAGCCCGCTTTTCTGGCAAAAGTCGGTTTTCGTGTGAGCGGAACTTTCTGCTGGGGGATCTCTTTGAACCAGGAGATCTGGGTGCCTGCGATTTCGGCTCATTCGCCCCAGGTCATGACGGCGGGCGGTTGATTGCGTCGCATACCGCATGACGCCAGTTCGCCGTTGGGGCGTTCGCCCCGATTGGCGTCTGGTTGGCCGCCGCAAACGCGGTACGGCTAATTAACTCAACAGCCCGTTGGCGGTTTGTTGATTTAAAGAGTGTCGCCGATCACTCCGTGTTCGGAGCTTGGCTTATGAACCGATCACGGAGTGATCGGCGACTATTGTGAGCATTAACGGAATTAAATCGACAAACCGTTGGCGACTTTCACTACGGCCTGGGCACCTGACCCGTGATCGGAAAGAGCCGTTTGCAGAGAGCCGACCACCGCGTCGGTTCAGTTTAGCGGTCGAACCACTTTTTGATCGCGTGCAACGTGGTGGCCCGACCGGCACGTGCGATGGACGTGGTCAGTGGGATTTCTTTCGGACAGACGGCGACGCAGTTCTGTGCGTTACCGCAGGCGGAGATACCACCGGGGCCGATCAACGCTTCGAGGCGTTCGGCGGCGAGGGCCTTGCCGGTTGGATGGTTGTTGAACAGCATCGCTTGCGAGATCGCATGGGGGCCGACGAAGCCTTCATCGTAGGCGGCCTTCTTGCGTGCTTCGAAGGCTTCATCGCTCTCGCCCTCTTCGCGGGTGAGTTCGATCTTCGTGTATTGCGGGCACGCTTCGAGGCAGCAACCGCAGCTCATGCACTGGCTGAGCGGATAGTTTCGTTCTTGGTCTTCGCGAGAAATCCGTTCGCCGGGGCCGAGGTTGTAATAGCTGTCGACGGGAACCCAACCTTCGACACGTTCGAGGGCTTCGAACAACCGACCGCGGTCGACCATCAGGTCAC
>JBICHZ010000351.1:0-14057 GCA_043101355.1 Rhodopirellula sp. JB044 | reverse complement strand
CAACGGGGTGTGCGATGACCAGTGGTGAACGAAAACGGTATCCCAGCGACTTGAGCGATCAGCAGAGGGGAGATCATCAAACCGGCCGTTCGATCAACCGCCACTGGGCAGTTGATTTTCCCACATCCAATCCGCCTCTTCGATGCTCTTGTGACGGTAGTAGCGAAAGAAATCGATGTCGAAGGACATGTCCTGCATCGTTTGCGTCACCGTCCCCGCTTCGATTCGCGGCAGCAGGTACGGTGAGACCACGTTTCCCAGTACCCAAAAGCATGGCTGGGCGGCTTTCCGACCGATGGTCGAAATCGTGTATCTGCTCTCCGGCGTTTGAAGATCATCCTCAACAAAGTTGACTTCCCGGTCGCTGTAGTTGCCCCATTCACCGTTCTTCCATTGCCACAATTTGAGATATTCCGGCGTGTACTCCAGGCCGACCGTTTGCCATCGATCGTCCGCGATCGCAACTTCATCCTTCATGATCGCCTTCTCCAAACCCGGTCCTTTTGTAACGACTTTTCGCACCTCTCCCGTGCTGTCGACCAACCGGGCGGGAGCGTCACTGCTCCATCCATGTTTGGCGGTTTCCCATTCCATCAAATCGATTTCCAACCAGAAACGACTGTTGGTGCTTTTCCGAGATTTGTTCTTGGCATGATCGGTAATCGCGGACCAAACCGATGGGTGCCAAATGGTTCTCTTCTGTTGCACATCCGGCGCGTCCAATCCTCGGTATCGAAATTTGACGACATAAAATCCGAAATAACCCGACGCCCGCGACACAATACCGGCGGTTCGAGGTGCTCCACCTTTTGCGGTCGCCTTGACCGATAGATACCGCACCGTAGTGTCAGCCGGGGACGTTTCGGATTCCATTGCGACCAAACTTTCGTCGCCGGCAAACTTGCCAACGCTTTCGGGGCGTGAGTGTCGACGTCCCCATTTGTTTGTATCGAGGCTCGCGGCATTGAACTCGTCGGAGATGCTCGCATCGACCTCGGCCACGTATCGGCGACGCACTTCCGCGGGCAAGCTCGCTACCGTTTGTCCGGAAACAGACATGCAGAAAGCCGCCAACATGAACATACTCAGCCAGACTCGCATTTTGCTAACTCCGCGATGAGGGCGATTGGGCAACGAGGAACTTTGTTGAGTCGTCCGATCATTCGACCAGGACTCGCGACAACATAAAACGGCTATGTGCAGAGAGGCAACCGCCCGACTTTAACGATTACCCAATCTAATTGCGTGTTTACGGTTGCTCGCAAAATGCGGGATACACTTCGCCCAGCGGGTGATGTTTGTCTCTTCACCGGTTCTGGTGTCCAGTACCGCAGCACGCCCGGACGATATCAGAATTGGTATTTCATGGACGAAATTCACCTAGAGCGATGGATCGCGATATGCTTCGGCGCAGCCCTTGTGGGCACACTCAAAACAGCAAAACGGCCGGCCGTCTCCTTGTCGCGGCTCTGGCACTGAACCTGACCGGATCGGCTTCGATCGCGTTGGGAGAAGGCTGGACATCGACAACGAGCACAGCCGCTGCCACGGCGGAAACTGAAACGTCGGACGGTCATGCGGTCTGGCATCCTCGCCCGCTCGCTCTCCCAGCGACATCCGACACGGCGATTCCTTGGACGCCACCGAAGCAAGTCACCCCGGCACCTCAGCCGACCTCGACGACCATCGTGATCCAGCCACCGGCCCCGTTGCCACCGCCGGCGCCGGCCCCACCTGTCGTCGAGCCAGAACCCGAGCCGGAGCCTGAACCACCGACGCCCGCCGAGATCCGACAACAACGGCTGATGCAGAAGCGGGCCGATGAAAAGCGGTCAGCATCGCTCGCCGCGCAGCGTCCCGATCGGCCGTTGCCACCGCCGGACGAGATCAACCTGGGTTCTCGAAAGTCGCAACTCGCCGCTGCCGCCGTGGAGCAGTTGCGGATCGCGCACTGGGCCGCACAACGAGGTGCGACCGAATCGGCAAAGCAAGCGGCCACGCAAACGCTCCGTACCATCGCCGCACTTCGCGACCTGCAAAACGGCGACAACACATTCACGACGCAACTCAACACCGCCTTCGTCGCGATCCGTGAATCGATGGACTTCTCGGGACGTTATGGCCCCGTGGACACGGCAGCGATCGGCCGGCTCATCGAGGTCCACCAAACGCCCGTCCTCAAAGGGGTCAACACAGCGCATTTGACATCGGCTCGTGCCGTCGATGCCTACCTGCAATTCGCGCAGCGACGACTCGTCAACTCGACCGCCGGCGGTCCACTCGCGGCGGAAGCGACGATGATCTTGGCGGATCTCGAAACGCTCGCCGCCAACGCGGGACGGACGATCGATTCGCCGCCCGAGTTTTCGGCGCTTCACTCATCCGAACTCGCGTTGACCTATCGCCGGGCCGCTGTCGAAATCTCGCCGGGCAATGCCGACGCCGCTGCCGACCTCGGGCGGACTTTGCTGAAACGGTCGATCCCGGAAGCAGCCAAAGATCTGTTGCTGCAGAGCGTTCGCGTTGCACCGACTCGGCAACGGTTTGAGTCGTTGCTCGAAGCCGCCGCCAAGTCCGGCGACTTTGTCTTGGTGGACCAGTGCGAAAAACAACTCGCATCGAACCAACTGCCCAGCGAGTTGCCGGTCAAGGTGATGTCGCCGCAAGAGTTCGCCCGCACCGGACAAACCGTGCCTCCCGCGGCGATGGCAGCGGCGGTTAATGCCAACCCAGGACCAAACCAATTCAACCGGTCCCAACAATACCGCGTGGCGACGCGTCCAACGAACAACCAAGTCCGCGGGGGTCGCGTGCCGATGCCGCAACCATCCGCGGCCGGCCAAATCGTCGACCCTACGTTGCCTCACAATTGGCCTGCAAAGCCATCGGCCTCCGCCCCGCCGACGCAGCCCGAACGCCGCCTGTTTTGGTAATCTCATGATGCGAATTCCAATGTCAAATCAATCGCTCGGCCGTCACCGTCACTTTGCCGCCGGCAGCATTTTCGCTGACTTCCACCGCGTCAAAACGCGTGTGCTCTCGCTCGCCTGTTGTGTCGTGTTCTCCGCCGGCGTGACGAGCAGCGACGTCGTCACGGCGCAGGAATACATCGCGCCGGGATCACCCAGTGCGGAGTTGCCCGCACCCACCGAAAACCCGTTCGTTCGCCAAAACGCATCCGGTGGTCAATCCACCATCACGAACGTCGTCGGCGACGGTGACCCCATGGAGGAGTACCGTCGTTCGCTCGAAGAACACATCCTTCGTAAAGAGAGAGCCAAGGCGGAAGCCCGCGCGCGGTTCGAATCGCGATCGCGTGACTTGATCCCAAAACTCACGCCGACCAAACCTCGCACCAACGACAGCGGTACCAACGCAAACACCGGAGACGACGACCTGTTGGCTCCGCCACTGCCTCGTTCAAACGATGACGAGGTTGCTTCACCGAGCGACCTGCTCGATCCGCCCGATCGTGACCTCGATGACTTGCTGCTGCCGCTCAATCCCAAAGACAGAGACATCGCCGGGCCCGACCGGAAGATCCCGGAACCCCTTTCCCGCGATCGCGACACCGACCTCGATCGCCCCAGCCGACTGGGCAACGAACGACGAACGCCACCATCACTCGACACTCGCAGAGACGACTTGCTCGATCGATCCAACCGTTGGGGAACCGATCGTGACGAGGAAGAGGAAGTCGAAGACACACGTGAGTCGAGCGACAAGGCAGCAAAACCGCATCGTCGCACTAACTCGCGATCTGTCCTCGCCGCACCGATCGATAATCGTTATGCCGGTGGAACACACTGGACCGGTTTGGTGCAAAACGAAATGGACCGTTGGCCGATGCCTGCGAGCCACCGGCCATACATCCCCGCGTCGCAAGTCGCATGTTCGACATGCGGAGGCTGCGTCGACCGGCATGGCGTCGGCGTCTGTGACAAGATCGGCGTTTGTGTCGGTGTCGGCACTCGCGAACGACGTGAGTGCCAATGTTGGAAGTGCCCGTACGACTCGCCGTTTAATCTGTACGGCTCGGGCGGATACGCCGGTCCGGCTCGTTCGGCGCCGCTCCCTGAATATCGTTTGCGTGCCGGCGACCAAGTTCAACTCACGTTCTTGATCAAGACGATGCGAACCGTCGGCTCGTATCGCTTGGTAGTCGGTGACGAACTGTTGATCGAATCCGACGCCGATGAGAACCTGACCCGCGGTACGCTCGAACGTGGTTTGGAAATTCAACCCGACGGAACACTGACGCTGCGTTTCATCGGTCAGGTTCATGCCGCCGGCCAAACGATCGAACAACTGCGTGACCTTCTCAACGAACGCTACGAAGAGTTCTACCCGGACCCGTCGATCGATGTCACACCGGTACGAACGGGTAACGTCGCGAGACAAATCCGCGAAGCGATCAGCGGCTCGGAAGGTTTCAACCCACAACAAACCGTGCAAACCGTGACCCCCGAAGGAACGCTGCGTCTGCCTCGTTTGGGCGCGATCCCGACGCAAGGGTTGACGATGGCTGAACTGAAACGTGAGATCAACCTGCGTTATGACTCACTCGGCGCGGGGCTCGAGGTCGAGGTCATGCTCGAGGAGCAGGCCCCGCACTACGTCTACGTCCTCGGCGAAGTCGCCGCGCCCGGCCGATTCGAAATGGACGCGCCAACCACGGTGCTCGGGGCAATGAGCCTCGCGGGCAGCTATGTCCCCGGTGCCAACCTGCGTCAGGTCGTTGTGTTCCGTCGCGGACAAAATTGGGAGCTGCTTTCGACGGTGTTGGATCTGCGTGCCGCTCTGCTCGGTAAAGCGTCCCGACCGGCCGACGAGATTTGGGTCCAGGACGGCGACGTGATCATCGTGCCACCGGCACCGATCCGATTGTTTGACCGCTTCGTGCAGCAGGTCTTCACCGAGGGCGTGTACGGAATCGTGCCGTTCGGCGGCATCTCGTTCTCCTTCGGCGACAATAACTAGCCGCCGGAACCGAAACGGACTCGAAAAGACCGTCTCGCTGCATGCCTGGCGGGCGACACCGGTCCCCGCCCCGGAGATTCTGCGGTTTTCCAAACTTGCCACCGAGACTATCCTTCCTGGTAAGTCTGACGTGTTTTCTCTTTCGGTTTGGATCCTCGAAGTCACCCAATGGCCGCTAAAACTCTGCCTTTCGATCGCCCCCTGATCGACCGTATCATCGCCGATCACCCCACCCCATTTGTGCTCTACCACGAAGACGGGATTCGCCAACGTGTTCGAGATCTCTCGGCGGCGTTCGCGTGGAACGAAGGTTTCCAGCAGTACTTCGCGGTCAAAGCGACGCCGAACCCGCACATCGTCGCGTTGATGGCCGAAGAGGGCAGCGGTGCCGACTGCAGCAGCGTGGCGGAACTCATCACGTGCGAGCGACTCGGGATCACCGGCCACGACGTGATGTTTACCTCCAACAACACAACCACCGAAGAATTCGAAGTGGCGGCGCGACTCGGGGCTATCATCAACCTCGACACCCCGCACCATATCGATCAGCTCCAACAGCTCGATCGGATGCCGGAAATGGTTTCGTTCCGGTTCAACCCCGGTCCCGAACGACAAGGCAATGTGATCATCGGTGATCCGAAGGAAGCCAAATTTGGCTGCACCCGCGAACAGATTTTTGAAGGCTATGCCCGCTGTGCCGAACTCGGAGTTGAACGATTCGGTCTGCACGCGATGGTCGTTTCCAACGAACTCAACGTCGAAGCACTGCTGCAAACCGCCGAGATGCTCTTCGACCTCGCACTGCAAATCCACGAACGGACTGGCGTTGCAGTTGAGTGCATTAACCTTGGAGGAGGTATCGGGGTTGCCTATCGTCCTGAACAAGATGAAATCGACTTGGCTGAATTCGGCCGTGGTGTGCAAGCACTCTACGAGTCCAAATTGGCTCCGTCGCCGCTTCCTCCTGTTCGTTTGATGATGGAAAACGGCCGTGCGATGACCGGCCCCTTCGGTTATTTGATCAGCACCGTGATCAATCAAAAAACTTCCTACAAGAACTACGTCGGCGTGGATGCATGCATGAGCAATCTCATGCGTCCGGGCATGTACGGTGCATACCATCACATCAGCGTCCTCGGCAAAGAAGACGCACCCGCCACCCAAACCGTCGATGTCGTTGGCTCGTTGTGTGAGAACAACGACAAATTCGCGATCGACCGTGAACTGCCGCCAACCGAAGTGGGCGACATCGTCGTCATTCACGATGCCGGAGCCCACGGTCACTCGATGGGTTTCCAGTACAACGGCCGGTTGCGATCCGCGGAGCTTCTTTACAACAACGCCGGCGAAGTCCGGGAGATCCGACGCGCCGAAACGTTCGACGACTACTTCGCAACGGTTGACTTCGACAGCGTCCAGTGCAAGCGAGATCAAACAGCAGAGGCTGTTTAAATCGGTCCGGTTTTTGCAACACACAGAATCTCAACGCACAGAACGTTTCTGTCATCCAACTGACGAAAGTTTTAGCTGACGAGGTTGGGTCTGTTCGCGGTTGTCGCGTCAACCACCTCGTCCGTATCTCTCCCTATCGTCTCCTCGAAGATCATTGCTGACACCATGCCTAAACTCACTGTTGAAGACGTCGGAACGTTTGACGTCCCCGCCGGCAAGCGTCTGGTCCAGGCCCTCACGCAAGACGCCGGCACCGATCAATTGCACGCATGCGGCGGAGTTGCACGTTGCACGACATGCCGTGTCGAGTTCATCGAAGGCGAACCCGACAAAATTACCGAGGCCGAAAAGGAAACCCTTCGTGCCCGCGAAATCACCGAACCTGGCGTCCGCCTGAGCTGCCAGATCACCTGCGACCATGACATGTCGGTCCGCCTGATCAGCCGGCTCGAAGGCAGCGGACGCAAAGATCAAGGCGGCGCGGTCGCCGATGAGATCCAACCGGCACCAAACTGGACGACCAAGTAACGCGGTTCTACTCAAGCCGCTATCAGCTCGTCCGGTGGCGGCAAAGGTTGCTTTAAACAGCCCGAAATCGCACCATCTCAGACGACGCCCGGCGTCGTCATTGCCTCGACAGTGTGCCCGCGAAGAACGGCGTCCAGCGGTGCAACGCGCAATCAAAGTACCACATTAAGCCAAAGGGGCAGAGGATTGCACCGTCCCAATGATTAGCATTGAGTCCGCGACGGATGGTGAATGCGTTTCGCATACCGGCTGATCACACGGGTTGTCTGCCGCACGATGCCGTGCGTCTTCCTGGTTTGCGGTACCTCCTCACTCTCCTTCGCTTTGCAAACCCGCACTTCCTGCGGGCAAGCCTGGCGGGCAAAGAAAGCAGGTACGGAAGACGTCATCGGTTCCTCCTCTCGTGAGATGACGTGAGTCCCCAGGCTCGCAAAACCGCGTACTCTTCCCCACTCACATGGCACTATCCATGGCATCATTCATGTCGTCGTCGCACACCCCCGCTCAATCCAACAAGTATTGGCTGTTCCTATTCGCGGTACTTGTGGTGGCGGCACCCTCGTACGCGGCAGACTCGGTGAAGATCGTCGAGAGTCAAACATTGATTTCTCCCGGGCAGACGGTTTCCTTGAGTGTGCGTTACCAGACGTCGGTCAAAGGATTGGTGCAACTGCAACTGTTCAATTCTTCCTGGAAGAAGGTGACTGAGAAATCGACGCCAACGGTCGTCTCCGACAACGGCCAAGCCCGTATCGAAATCAAAATCCCGGCGGATACCGTTGCCGGAGAAAACTACCTTTGGCAGGCAGTCCTGTTCGACGGAAAATGGAAGAAGCTCGCCGAGGATACTCTCACGAAGGTGCGAGTATCGGACAGCAGTGACGACACTCCCGCTCCGAAGTCACTCCCGACTGAAAAACAAACAAACACAGACGACGTAGGTGAGTCGGTCCCGCAAACACCTTCGGGCGATGCCGGCCAAACCGATCAGTGGGTTCCACCGGGCGATTGGCAACTCGAGTGGGCGGACGAATTTGATGGCCGGGGCGAGCCGAAGAATTGGTATCCGTTGCTCGGCTATGACCCGACCGCGTTCCGAGAAAACACCGCAAAAGGTCTTCGGTGGAGCGGCGCGAGCGAAGACACCGCGTGGATGTACAGCACCAAGTCGGGAAACCACATTCTCGATGGCAAAGGGCATTTGGTGCTTCGCGTGGTCTGCGATAAAACCCAACTCAACGAACACGGCCCGAAGGTCAACGCGGGCTATCTACTGACCGGATACCCCGAAAAATGGGACTCCACTGAACCACACAACGCCAAGTGGGGCGGACGATTCTTCAGCCCGGCAGATGGCCCGCTATACGTCTCGGCCAGCGTGCGAAGTGATCAGGTAGTCGGACATTCGACCTGGTTTGCGTTCTGGCTCTTCAGCGAAACACGTGCTTACAACGGCAACCCCGCCGACGGAACGGAAGTCGACATTGTCGAGATCGCCAAAGGAGCACCTCGTTACATGTCACACAGTTTCAACGTTGCAAACCACTGGAAGGAATCGTCCGGATCCGAATCACAGCAATTCAATGCCGCCTCGCGTCCTCGACCGACCGCATACGTTGATGTCACCGACAAACAGTTTCACCAATACGGCGTTGAATGGTCGCGAGACTCGATGAAGTGCTACGTCGACGGGAAACTGTACTACACCTTCACCGAGAATATCCCTACCGACCCAGTCGACATGATGATCCTATTGACCATGGAGTTCAAACCCAACGCGTGGGATCCGAATCAAGGCGACGGTCGTACCGAAGGCCCGTTTGTATCCGACACACCTAAAATGCGAGAGATGTCTCGAGCCGTGGTCGACTACGTCCGCGTGTTTCGACAAAAATAAAACACGGATCAGGCACGACACGCAAAACGCAACGTGACGGGCTTCCTCATCACAACCCGATTGCCTCGGTGAACTGCATCTCCGGCGGGAAGTTGTTTTCGGTCGTTTGGTGTTGACCGTGGCTAACGCCGTTCGGCTGCTGATTTCCTACCCAGCTACTTTCCGCTTAGCATAAAAGCCTTCAACCACCGGCAAACGCATCCCTACGTGGCCGATGAGAGCGAGAACGTTTTCTCCGCAATGACTTTTCCATCGAGTTCGAGCCACATTCGCCACTCACCGATCTTATCCGCGATCGGCTCCCAGACCGTATCGCCGAGATAGAAGTCCCAATCATTGGTCTTCACATAAACGGTCCCGTCAAACGGTGCCCGACGTTTGCCTCGATCGTCGCGAATCCCCGGATGGTCGATGCAAAAGTACAACTCTTGGTTCTTCGCGTTTTTGATATTCACCACGAACCCGAACTCAACATCCACCACCGCAGGAACATCGGTCGTTACTTCCTGTAACCGGGGCAGGTCTTTGGAGCCGGACTCCCACTTTGAATAGATGCCGTGGGTTCGTAACCGGACCTCTGTTTTTCTCTTCGCCATCAAAATCCCAAACGGATAGTTCTTCTGTTCAAACCGTTATTCTTTTTTGCCTGTTTTCAACGTCGACGCCACCGCACTGGTCAAGCTAGCGAAAGACTTCGGTGTGTAGTTTTTCTCCGCTGCGACCGCTTTCATCGCGTCGTTCATCTCGAACGCAACACCTTGCGGAATTTGCACTAACGCGAAGGCATCTTTCTTCGGTATCCCAACGAAGTTGAACTTGTCGGAGTCCACATTCATGACTCGATCTTCGAGCATGTTTGGCGGCAACAATTGGACCGTCGTATCGGCGACACGCAAGGTGGAATCGTCCGAACCGGGATCGAGCAACCACACGAGAGTTCCGATGTTTCCATTTTCAGGGAACACCCAGATGTAGTAGCGTACGACCATTTCGCGGTGTTCGCCATTTCGCAGGATGATCGCGGGGGCGTCAAAGACCATGCTGTTCTTCGTCCGCGCCACTTGCTCGACTTTTGACAACGACTCAACATTTCCGTCCAAAACGCTGCGACCGATGATCGACAGATCACCACCGAGATCGGCTTGGGTGTCGGACGTGACAATCGTGTTGACTCCGTTGATCTTCATTGAAAAGCCGACCGCGACTTGATCGAGTTCGTAATCGCCATCCGCATTCCTGTCGCAATTGGCGAGCAGGACCAAGTTGAAGATTTCGCTGTAGTACTTCACCGTCTCCGACACGGCATCCACATCACCGCTGGACAGTTTGCCACGTACGAACGAAATCAGGTTCGACCAATCCACCGGCGGCTTTTCTGCAAAGCGAGTTCCCGGCGGAATCTTCGGCAGCGGTACGCGGCGGTACAGCACCCGCTGCGACGGCGGAGTCGGTTGATGGCGGACGACCGCCGGTTCAGCGTGCAGGCTCTCAGAACACAGGCTCGTTAGACAAAGCACGACTACCGCGGTAACGAACATGCGAAGTCTAAAAACACGTGAACAACACATCAGGCGGTATCCGAATGTGAGAGGGGCCGGAATAAAACGAGGCAAAACGAACCGGGGCCGGGACAAACCTCAACGTCGCCCCGAAAGTATTCGCGTCCGGACAGCAATCGTCCAGACCCGTCCTCACCCCAACTCAAAGTTAGCCCTGATCCCGGTCAGAGACATCCCGAACTCCAGCGGCAAACATCGATTCAGACACTTCGCCAGACCTCGATGCGATCCGCCTCGCACGCGTTACGGCAGTTGCAGTTGTCCCGACCAAGGTTGATGCTCGCGATACCAATCGACCGACGCGTCGATTCCTTCGTCCAAGTCGACTTTGGGCGTCCATCCGAGCAAATCGCGAGCCTTCGTGATATCGGCCGAGGTGATTTTGATATCCGCTTTGTGGAACGTTTTGTGGTCGACCTTCGCTTTCTTCCCGAGTCGCTCTTCGAGCATCGCGATGATGGTGTTGAGCGAAACCGGGGTCCCACCGCCACCGAGGTTCACGATCTCGTAGCCGACCGGTTTGAGAGCGGCAATGGTTCCCGATGCGATGTCCGACACATAGGTAAAGTCACGGGATTGTTCGCCGTCGCCGAACAACTCGATCGGTGTTCCCTCATCGATCCATTTGATGAATCGGAAGATGCACATGTCCGGCCGGCCTGCCGGTCCGTAGACGGTGAAGTAGCGACAAACCGATACGTCGATCCCATAGAGATGATGATAGGCAAACGCCATCGCCTCGGCGGCTTTCTTGCTCGCCGCATAGGGAGAGATCGGTGTATTGACCGGCAGCGTTTCCACAAACGGCATCGGCTGGCCCGCATAGAGCGACGAGGTCGACGCCAAGACATATTTCTTGACCCCGTGACGCTGCATCTGATCGAGCAGGTTCAAACTGCCCATCGCATTGGTCGTCATGTAGACGTGTGGGTTCTCCATGCTGTAACGAACCCCCGCTCGCGCGGCGAGATTCAACACACCGTCGAAAGAGTGCTGCTCGAACAACTCCGCCAACGTTTCCTGGTTTTCGATATCACCGCGAACAAATTCGAACTGCTCCGGCCCATATGCCTGCAATCGTTCCAACCGGTGCTCTTTCAAACGCACGTCGTAGTAGTCGTTGACGTTGTCGATTCCGACAACCTTCGCCCCCGACTCGATCAACTGTAAGGCGACTTCGTTGGCGATAAAACCGGCACATCCGGTAACGAGATACGTGGTCATGCAACAATCATCATCAGAAGCAAACAGAATTTGGGTTGAGCGTCCCGGTCGCGACAATCAGACTACGAGCCCGAAATTACCTCGCCCCCCTCCATTGAGCCGAACAGTTTAATCCGTGAATCGTCCAAAAATAGCGGTCTTCTTTGGCACCCGCCCCGAAGCCATCAAAATGGCCCCGATTGTCACCGCGTTAGCCAGCGACGACCGTTTTGAATTGATGTCGGTGTCGACCGGACAACACCGCGAAATGCTCGATCAGGTGGTCGAAATCTTCCAAATTCCCGTGCATCATGATCTCGAGGTGATGACCCCGGGACAGACACTCGCGTCACTTTCATCAAAACTGATGACAAAAATTGACGCATTATTAGAACAGGAGACTCCCGATTTCGCTCTCGTCCAAGGCGATACCACGACGGTTTTGATGGCGTCGCTGGCGTGTTTCTACCGCCGGATCCCGACCGGACACGTCGAAGCTGGTCTGCGAACCGGCAACCTGGCGAGCCCGTTCCCGGAAGAGGCCAACCGCGTCCTCGCAACGCCGCTCTCCACCCTGCACTTTGCCCCGACTCACGTCAGCGAAAAGCACTTGCTCGATGAACGGGTTCCCACCGACCGGATTTCGGTCACCGGAAACACCGTCATCGACGCGTTGCACCTGGAGGTCGAACGACAGAAAGATCCACAGGTCACCGCTGAGGTGGAGACCCAATTGGCGAGTGTTCTGCCGTCGGATTGGCGACAAAAACGCTTTGTATTGATCACCGGCCATCGCCGCGAAAACTTCGGCGGAGGATTTGAATCGATCTGCGCCGCGATCGCTGATCTCGCGAACCGCTTCCCGGACGTGCGTTTCGTGTACCCCGTGCACCTCAACCCGAACGTTCAAGGGCCGGTCGAAAAAACACTCGGCGGGCTCGACAATGTGATCCTGCTGCCGCCCCAGCCGTACCGTCCCTTCGTCGCGCTGATGCAGGCATGCGAGTTGGTGTTGACCGACTCCGGCGGCGTTCAAGAAGAGGCCCCCGGTCTGGGCAAACCCGTTTTGGTGATGCGAGACACGACCGAACGCCCTGAAGGCGTCGACGCCGGAACCGTCCGATTGGTCGGCCCAGTTCGCGAAAAGATCGTCGATGGCGTGAGCGAGCTGCTCACCGATCGAGCCAGCTACGACGCGATGGCAAAGGCCAGTAACCCCTACGGTGACGGCAAAGCGAGCGAACGCATTCTCAACGCAATCGCTAATTACTTTCAATCGCGAAGCGTCTGATTTCTCGCTATCGCGATGGATTCAAATCAGGTCCGAGAACATCGCGACGCGGACGCGTATGCTCCCGCGCCAATCCGCTGACAAATCGGTTCCCATCGACGAAGAATCGCAGCCGCAAATCGGCGGCTTGGCTGACACCGATTCGTGGAGTCTGTGTCACGCGATCGGCAACCTGATGGCCGCCGGTTACCAACCAATCGTCGGCGTGGGTGACATCCATTGCGTCGCTCGACCGATCGATGCCCATCGCCGAACAAATCATGCCTGGCCCTGATGTCACGCGGCGTAAATCCGATACGTTGCGGTTCCGCATCATCGCATCGATTCCCCAAACAGGCTCGATCGCTCGAATGAGAACCGCAGACCCGACGCCGACATTTTCCGTCACCAAATTCACACAGTGCTTTGCGTGAATCGGATAGACGTACAACGTCCCTGCAGGCTCAAACATCGACGCGTTACTGCGTCCTCGTCCGCGAGCAGCATGACAGGCGGGGTCGCCTTCGGCCAAATACGCTTCGGTCTCCACGATCCATCCGCCGAGCCATTCACCGTCGAGGCAATGCAGCATCGCACAACCGAGCAACTCACGAGCAACGACCGCCGGATCACGCCGAAAAAACGAACGCGGCAAACGACGCGTTTTTAGTGACCTAAAAAAGTTGTGATTCTTCACGTCGTTGTGCGCGAGCGTCCGAGTCAGCCAACCAGGCTCTCGCAAATTCATCCAGCCATAGCTCAGTCGCGGCAACATCCCCGATCGCCGGGATCGCGATACAGGGTGCCAAGAATTCGACTTCGGGTTCCGCCGTTTCATGCTCGTCCGCAACCATCGGTTCGGCATCTTCAACAACGGATTCAACTTCCACAGAAGTTGCGTTAGCAACCGAGGACGCCTGGGCGTTCATCAATCCTAAATCTGCCAAATCAAAGATACCGTCTCCGTTGAAGTCAAAAGACATTACTTCATCGACCGCGTCGGCTTGCTCCTGACTCGACTCGGTCGGCTCCGTGTCTTCAGTCGTGACTTCCGAAGGCTCTTCGAACACCTCCTCTGACGGCAACGATTCGTCGAGAACAACATCGGACGGCTCCGAGGGGGCAACTTCCTCGGCGGGAGTTTCTACAGGAAGTTCAACAACAGGTG
>JBICHZ010000350.1:0-2858 GCA_043101355.1 Rhodopirellula sp. JB044 | reverse complement strand
GTGGGCTGAGCCATGAACGAATCGAAACCACGCAGCCGCCGATGGATACTGTTACTGGGCGTCGTAATCCTGTTGGCTGTCCCGGCGTATATAGAGATCTTTCTCCGCCGTCCGGTAGGCAGCGGCCCTGCCGGCCCCGCCGTCGCGAGTGATCCGTTCGAATCGATCTGGACCGATCGGAGAGTCCTACTCTTTGGGATCGGTGACAGCGTCACGCGCGGGCTCGGCGCCAAATCACGCAGTCATACGTACTTTGAACGTTTGCGACAAAACCCGGGCGATGAATACGACGACATGAAAGGCAAATGTCTTTCCGTTGTGTTGCCCAACCTCACATCCGAGAACGTCGCGGTCTCCGGATCGACGTCCATTGAGCATTTACAAACGCTGCAAACGCAGGTCACCTCCTTTCCGGACGACGTGTTTGGTTTGGTCGTGATGACCACCGGAGGAAACGACCTGATTCATTCCTACGGACGACGTCCACCGGAGGAAGGTGCGATGTACGGCGCGACGTTGGAACAGGCCGAACCATGGATCGCGAATTTTCGCGAGCGGCTCAACAAGATTCTCGATGGGCTCAATGAACGGTTCCCCGGTGGGTGTGTCGTCTATGTCGGTGACATCTATGACCCGACCGATGGTGTCGGCGATGCACCGAGTATCTTTCTGCCGGACTGGGACGACGGGCTCGCCATTCATGCCCGATACAACCAAACAATCCGCGACGTCGCGTCAACACGCGACAATGTGCATGTCGTGAGTCTTTATGAAACCTTTCTCGGTCACGGTTCGCACTGCCGCCAGTTCTGGAGGGCACACTACGATCACGCCGACCCGCACTATTGGTTCTACGACAACATCGAAGACCCAAACGACCGCGGCTACGACGCGATCCGGCGGGTGTTTCTAAACGAAATCGTTCGCACCCGTTCGCAACTCAACAAACAGCAAACGGGGCCTTCGCCTGCTACACTCACTTCTGTCCGGTGAACCGGCGGTACGACAACGGGCGGCATCGAAACCGGCCGACCGCCTCGCGGATGTTGTTGTCCGCGTTGGACGGTTGCTCCTCATTCCTCATTCGTTCTGCCGAGTTGGCTTATGTTTCGATTGACTCTTCCAGCGGGATTGCCGCTGCCACTCGTCGTGTCGGCATGCCTGCTGAATTGGGTAGCCGGATGTGCCAAGAAAACTCCCGTCGAGGAATTGTCGACCAGCCAAAGTGGCGTCGAAATCATCGATCAAGCGATCACGACGAGGCAATCGGATTGGCCGGCTTGGCGTGGTCCGAACGGAGACGGAGTCGCACCCGATCAGCCGTTGCGAACCACGTGGTCGCAAAGTGACGGCATCGCGTGGCAGTCCAACGTCCCTGGACGCGGGCACAGCAGTCCGATCATCGTGGGTGACCAAGTCATCGTTGCCACGGCGTTAGAGGATCAGCAAAAGCAATCCGTCGTCAGCTATGACAAACATGATGGCAGCGAGCGATGGCAAACCGTCATCCACGAAGGCGGATTCCCGTCGCCACGCAGCATTCATAAAAAGGGCACCAATGCCAACTCAACGGTCTCGAGCGACGGCGAGCGATTGTTTGCGGCGATGCTGAATTCCGACAAAATCTTTGTCACGGCGTTGGATCTCGATGGACAACAATTGTGGCAACAGGAAGCGGGAGCGTTCAATCCGAAATTCGGCTACGCACCTTCGCCACTCATTTACAAATCGCTGGTCGTGATCGCCGCGGACAATCAAGGTGGCGGTTACCTCGCCGCGTTCGATCGGACCTCAGGAACGCCTGCATGGCGAACCGCACGCGGGAACGTCAGCAGTTACTCCAGTCCATCGATTGGTACAATCGATGGGCGTGATCAGTTGCTGATTTCAGGATGCGATACCGTGTCGAGCTACGATCCGTCGACAGGAGAACTCCTTTGGGAAACGCCTTGCATCGCGGAGGCAACGTGCGGCACGGTGGTGATCGCCGGTGACCGTTTGCTCGCATCGGGAGGTTACCCCGACAAAGAAACCGTGTGCCTGTCCGGAAGCGGTGAGCGTCTCTGGTCCAACCAAGTCAAACTTTACGAACCGTCTCTCGTCGCGGATAACGGACTCGTGTTCGCGGTCACTGACGGTGGGATCGCTTATTGTTGGTCGCTCGAGGACGGCGAGCAGATGTGGCGGAAACGACTCGGCGGAAACTTCAGCGGTTCACCGGTGGTGTGTAACGATCACGTGTATGTTGCCAATCTCTCGGGAGAATGCTTTGTCTTCAACGCCGCCGACTCTTACGAATTGATCGCTAAGAACTCACTCGGAGATGATTGCTACGCGTCACCCGCCATCGGGGACAGCCATCTTTTTTTTCGTGTCGGAGTCGGCAGCGGCGCTAACCGACGAGAATCACTCGTCTGCATCGCCGCGCCCGAGTGAACGCAGCCAAGCCAAGTATGCCATGCTCCGCATGCCCCCCCTCGTCACAACTCCCCAAAAACGCTTAGTGACTATTGACGCCCCCTAACGACCTGCCTATTGTTGACAATGTACATGTTCAATCAGCAGGGGGAGGGGCATGACCCAGGCAAATGTAAGTGTATCGCAGTGTGCAACTGCAACAAAACACGGGGCGTTCGGCAGGCATTTCTACCCAGTGCTTGGTGGGCCGCTACAGCCGAAAATCAGGTCTAAGGCCGTAGCGCAAGTCGCCAAGACTTTCTGCGATTCATCGCACGGGCGAATCAAGCCGCCAACGCCAACAATCGGGGCCCGATTGCTCTTGTGGCGTGAGATCTAGCAAGAAATGTGATTGCCAGATCTAGGCGTCATCTCTGACGGGCTGCCGGGGTTACCCTCGG
>JBICHZ010000349.1:0-3259 GCA_043101355.1 Rhodopirellula sp. JB044 | reverse complement strand
CTCTCGTGGTGTGATCGGCGACTATCGTGAGCATTAACGGAATTAAATCGACAAACCGCCAAGTGTTTTGACCGTGCCCCCCACCCAACGCCGAATGTCCTGCCGACGTTCGCTACGGTTTTGGTCGATTTGTCTATCCGTCGTCGGGGCTGTGCGATTCGTGTCGTTGGGGGACCTACGGGTGCCAATCGCCGCGTACCTCGACTATGATGCCGGCCCAATATCGCAAACCGCTCTTCTGATCCTTCAACTGTCTGTATCTGCAATGTCTTCAACGCGTCCTGATCGCGATCCGTCCCGCACCAACGTCGCAATTTTGGGAATGGGAACAGTCGGTGCCGGGGTGGCCCGGTTGCTGATCGATCACGGCGATCGGACCGCACGTCACGCCGGCAAAACGATCTGGTTGTCCAAAGCCGTCGTTCGCGACCTGAACAAGCCGCGTGGGATCGATCTGCCCGAGGGCATCTTGACCGATTCGATCGATGAGGTTCTCGAGGATCCCGAGATCGACGTCGTGATCCAATTGATGGGAGGCCTCAGCCCGGCTCGCGAAGTGATGCTGCGGGCAATGGAAGCGGGCAAAGACATCGTGACCGCGAACAAGGCGTTGCTGGCCGAACACGGCGGTGAGTTATTCACACGGGCGCGTCAATTGGGACGCAGCATCGCGTTCGAAGCCGCGGTCGCCGGGGGCGTGCCGATCATCGCGAACGTCAGCCAGTGTTTGTCGGCGAACCAAATTTTGTCGCTCGAGGGCATCCTCAACGGAACGAGTAACTTCATCGTTTCGCAAATGGACGAGAAAGGTGCCGGTTACGACGAGACCGTGAAAGTCGCACAGGACCTCGGCTACGCGGAAGCCGATCCGGCGATGGATGTTGACGGAACCGACGCGGCGCAGAAACTCGCGATTCTGTCGCACCTCGCTTTCGGTGCGACCGTCGATTGGCGTGACATCCCACGTAGCGGAATCGACGGGCTCGATCCCGCCGACCTGCGTTACGCTTCGCAGCTCGGCTACCGAATCAAACTGCTCGCGATCGCCAGGTTAGTCGATGGTGAATTGGAATTGTCCGTCGGTCCGACGTTGGTCAAAAAAGGGACACCCATGGCGGAAGTACGCGACGCGTTCAACGCGATCCGTGTCGTCGGCGATGCCGTGGGACCGGTCTTCTATCACGGTCTCGGTGCCGGTCAGATGCCGACCGCGTCGGCGGTTGTCGCCGATGTGATCGACATGGCGGTCGGTCGGACGCCGATCACGTTCCAAACGCTCGAGTATTTTTCGGAAGACCGACCTGCCCGCGCGGTGCAGCGCGACGTTGCCAAACTACGCGGGCGGTATTACTTGCGTTTGCACGTTGCCAATCACCCTGGGACGCTCGCGGCGATCACCGGCGTGCTGGCGGAGCATAAGATCTCGATCGCATCGGTGATGCAGCACGAAGAACACGAGGACGCGACGAGTGCTCACAAAGGTGCCACCAATAGCGATTTCGTGCCGTTGGTAATCATGACCCACGAAGCGAGCGAAGGGGCGGCCGCCGCAGCAACCGAGGCGATCGCCGCGTTGGAATCTGTCGACGGAAACGCGGTCCGCATGCCGGTCCGCGGTTGAGCGATTCAAGCGATCGTTCGCTGTCGAATTGCCGTGGCTAAATTCGCCTGAATCCAGGCTTCGTACCGCTAATGCGCGATCGTGGTTTCGTGATCCGGAAGGGCCTCATTTTAAGGCAACGAAACACGCCAAGTGTTTCGGCAAGCCCCACGAAACGCTGAATGTCTTGGCGACATTCGTTACGGGACTCATTGGCATTGGCAATGCCTAACTCAACACTGCGGACTGAGGCATCTTCGCGACACTCCGACGGAAACCCCGGTTGCCCCGTGGGGCAGCGAGTTGCTGGGCCGCGTGATGCGTACGACTTGGCTGCTTTTGACGCGAGCGAGAAGAGTACGTCCATCGAACCCTTGTGTCGCCAGCGGTGATCAGCGACGTCTCGGCGGCGAAGTGGACTCGGGCTAAATACGTGACGACGACAACCGACCCACTAGGGACGGCATGGAAATGAACGTCTAGCGTTCGGTTGAGTGAGTGGTTGGTCGGCTGGACCGATTCACCGTCGATGTATGCCGACACGACTCGATCGAGCACCAAGTTGGGGCTGAGTCGACGAAGCAGCGTGAACTCCACCACGTCTGCACGGTCGTCTTCCTGAGCCACTTCGATGATGAATCGAAACTGCACCGTGTCGCGTGGGATCGCGATCCGTTTGTCAGATGACTCACGCCAACGAAGCGGGCCAGATTCATTGTGCGACACTTGGGTGCAGCCAGAATGATGCAGCGTCGACTGCACTTCATTGCAGTTGCGAACCAAACCACTGAGACCGATATCGTCGAGTGCCAAATCGGACAGATTGGAGGATACCATCTTCATTCTCTGAGTCCTGCTGCAGGTTCGGAGGCAACGATTGTTCGAAGTTCTTTCGACGAAATCGGCTCCGCCACCGATAACAGCCCGCTGCGACATGAGAGCATTGCACCCGCCAATGCGCCGCTTGCAAAAGTCAACGCGTGAATTCAAAGAACAACCCGCATTTCCCGCCGGATGTGTCGGTTGGAACGATTGAAAAACGGCGCCCAATTCGCCTCATGTGGGAACGAGAATTCGCAGCACCTTCTACAAAGTGCCCGCTTGATTGAGCATCAAGAGCGATCCAACGAAAGAACATCCGAGTCATGCATAGTCGACGATGGACGCGATGCACGGCGAAAGTTGTCGCGATATCGATTCAAGCGTTAATTTCGAATGTATCGCTTCGACGACGAGAAGATGCGTCAAAGTGTCATACCCCGTCGTTTTTCCTTGCGTAGATCTCTTAATTTGACAAGAATGAACTTCCGATTGACTATCCGCTTCTACCACCTCATGAGAAAGTAAGCACATGACCGGTCTGCATCGTCTCGTTCTTGGCTGTTTCGTCGCCGCGTTGTTTGTCTGTGCCACCGCCGCTCCTGCCCAAGCCGGTGTTTGCTGTGCCCCCGCGCCCGTTTGCTGTCCTCCGCCTCCGGTTGAGGTTTCGTGGTGCGTGATGGATCCTCGCACTTGCTGCACGTATCCGGTATCAGCCTGCGTTCCGGCGTGCTGTGCCGGGACTCAGCCTTGTTTGGTCAGTTGCCGCAAGGGATTCCTCGGACGCATCGTGCTGACGTACAAATTCCCGTGCTGTGATCACTGCGTCGAGGTCGTGAT
>JBICHZ010000348.1:0-12508 GCA_043101355.1 Rhodopirellula sp. JB044 | reverse complement strand
CCCCCCCGCGCGCGTGGGGGGGGGGGGCGGGGCCGCCCCCCCGGTCGGAATCAGCAGCATCGATGGCATGGACGCGTCGAGCAACCAAACCACGCAGTACAAAGAGTTCGAAACCAACCAGTGGTACAAAATCCGTGTCCGGGTCGACGAGATGGCAGTGACCTGTTGGATCGACGATGAAGAATATGCAGCGGTGCCACGCGGTGACCACACCTTGAGTATTCGGATCGAGATGGATCCGTCATTGCCGTTGGGAATCGCGAACTACATGACCCGAAGTGAGCTGCGAAACATCGAAATGCGCGTCTTGAACGACGAGGCTGCTGCGGTCCTTGACGCTTCTGGCGGAAGGAAGAAGGCAAGCGAGTCGGATGCGAGTGACAACCGATCAAAGGAAAACAAACAATAGATGTCAAATTATGAATTCTCCGATGGCGGGTCATCGGACTACGGTTTTGCGGATGACAGTTCTCGTCAGGATCTGATCGATTTCGATGCCCATTGGATGGGCCGAGCGATCGAACTCGCTCAGGCCGCGGCGATTGCTGACGAAGTTCCTGTCGGTGCGGTGATCGTTCGCGACGGCAAGATGATCGCAGGAGCAGCCAACGAACGCGAAGCGTTGCACGACCCAACGGCACACGCCGAGATGATCGCCATCACGCAGGCCGCTGCCGCAATTGAGAATTGGCGACTCGAAAAGGCGACATTGTACGTGACGCTCGAGCCATGCCTGATGTGTGCCGGTGCGATCCTTCAGGCACGGGTACCACGCGTAGTCTTTGGAGCCGTTGACCCGAAGGCGGGTGCCGTCGCGAGCATGTATCAGGTCCTCAACGACAATCGGTTGAATCATCAGTGCGAGGTTACTTCCGGGGTGATGGCTGATCGGTGTGGCCGTATGTTGACGGAGTTCTTCGCATCAAAAAGAGCGATGGGGAAAAAGTAGAGAATTGAGCGTCGTTGTGCCGAAAATACCCATTTGCAATTAGTAGCGTGATCTGCGGATTCTGCCGATAGACGATTCATGACATGCGAGCATCCATGAGTTTTTGATTCGTTGAAGGCCGAACCATGACAGCAACCGCTGCCAGTTCATCGACACCCCATTTCGCGTTGCGCTGTCGTAGCCTTTCGGATTTAAGTATCGTCGACAGTCCTCCTGAGAAGGATTTCGATAACCTCACGCGGCTCGTGCAAGAAGTCGTGAACGTCCCGGTGGCGTTGGTTTCGATCGTCCAGGAAGACCAAGATCGACAGTATTTCAAAAGTCAGCAGGGGCTTCCCGAGCCCTGGGCAACCCTGCGGCAAACGCCACTGTCGCATTCATTCTGCCAGCATGTGACGCGCTGCGACGAGATGTTGGTGATCCACAATGCGTTGGAGCATGAACTCGTTTCCGACAATCTCGCTGTCCGCGACCTCGGTGTGGTCGCGTACCTCGGTATGCCAATCTATTCACCGGAGAGGGTTTGTGTCGGTGCCCTTTGTGCGATTGACGTTCAACCGCGACGTTGGTCGGCGACCGAAATCCAAGTAATGGGCTCGATCGCAGATTGCGTGTCTGAGGCGATCCTATTACGAGCAGCGATTCGCACCGCGACGGAACTCCATGCCGAACAGCAGGCGTTTACGTACGCGTTGTCGCATGATTTGAAATCGCCGGTCGTGTCGCTGAAGTCACTGCTCGAGGAGATGGAGACGGAGTGCCGGGAAACGGGCGGCGACCCTGAATGTGAATTGCTGCGGCTCAGTTTAGACCTCGTCGGCAGAATGCAGTCGCAGATCGGAGGGCTCAGCGAGTTTCATCGTTTGGCCGATGGTCAGCATGCGTTCGGCTCTGTCGATTTGGAAAAGGTCGTGTTTCAGGCGATGGTCAGTCTGAAAAATCCGATCCATGAGTGCCGCGCAGAAGTCTCCGTCGGTTCGATGACTCAGGTATACGGAGTGGAGTCTCTTCTTGGCTCGTTGTTTCAAAACTTGATCGAGAACTCGATCAAATACCGACGTGCCGATGTGCGTCCTCGCATTCGCGTGGAATGCGAATCAAATGAAGAGTATGTTGCGGTTCGTTTGATCGACAACGGCATCGGTATTCCAGTCGAGGCCCGTGGAAAGATCTTCAAGATGTTTGAACGATTGCACTCGCGGGTCGACTATGAAGGTTCCGGGATCGGTTTGGCGATTTGCAAACGAATAGTGGACCTTCATCATGGTGAGATTGATGTCGAATCGGCTCCTGACGGGGGCACGGTAGTGGTTGTTCGATTGCCACGCTTGCAGCGTTGATTTTGATGGAAGTGTGGTGGTGCGAGGGAGGCATGCCATGGGCCTGACCGATGACAAAGTTCGCATCATGTTCATTGATGACGATCCGATCGACCAAGCGTTGTATCGACGAATGTGTCGACGGGCGGACGACGTTGAGTCGATTGAGTTTTACTCCTACGCAGACGATGCGTTGGAGGAGATCGCTCGACGTCCTGACGCATTGCCGGATTTGGTCTTTCTCGATATGCGGATCCCACGAATGTCCGGGATCGAGTTTTTGCAAGCGGTGGAATCACTCGATGGTGCGATTGGCGGGCAACTAAATGTCATCATCGCAACGACTTCCATTCATCCCGACGACAGAGCCGCGGCCACTGCGTTCCCGTTTGTAAAAGACTTTGCTACGAAGCCGATCTCGAAGGAACAACTCCAAGTGATAATCAGCAGGTTACGCGAGGAACCTTGAGTACTTTTCCAATACCGCCATCCCGAACGCCGTGCGGCGTGGGGATAGGAATGGTGCGTCAAAGCCAAGTTTTCGCGTAGCGAAACTCGCCAAGAGTTTATTGATTTAGTCGTATACCGAATGACAGTAATCAAAAAGCACTAAGAGAGTTTCTTCACCATCTTTTGATGTTTCAGTGTGACTTCTTCGAATTCGTCACCGATGGGTTGGTAGCCGAGCTTCTCGTAAAAAGGAAGGCACGTTTGCCGAGCGTTGAGATGAATTTCAGAAAAGCCCTTTTCCCGAATCTTCTCTTCACAGTGTTTTAATAGTTCCGTTCCCTTGCCCGATCGTTGTTGATCCGGTCGGACTGCCATTTGTCGAAACTGAACAACGCCGGACGATTCGGGGCGTGCCACGAGTGTCGCGACGACCTCGTCGTTGTCCATGACGGCGAAGTGCAATTGTGCGTGTTCGCCGTCGAGTTCCTCGGCGGTGAGTTTGAGGCCGAGAGGCCCCCGAAGGACGTCGTGCCGCAGTTCGAGTGCTGATTGATATTCCGGGGAACACCATTCAATTTCGATGATTTTCATGGGGTATTTTCGCCTGAAAGTCGTTTTCCCTCCGTCGAATCGGCCTGTAATGTACCACAGTCCGGGCAATACGACTCCATGGGGGATTATCGCTCGGTGGTGTTTTCCGAGCAGGCAAGTATCCTGTGTAAAACCGTCTGATGACGTGAACATAATGCCTCTTCTGCATCCTGAAAATATCGACCCATGCAAGTTCTCAAAGCGGTGATCACTGCGGCTGCGCCGAATCAAAATACCCTTCCTTTGCAACAGCTCGTCGACCGTAACGGCGAAGAGAAAACGGCGTTGCAGTTGATCGTCGACGAGACCCTTTCGGCGGGGGTGGAAGAGATCGGCGTGGTGATCCAACCTGCCGATGAAGAGAACTACCGCAAGGCGGCCGGCAGCAGCATTGGTGCGTTGCGGTTCCTGCACCAGGAACATCCACTCGGTTACGCCGACGCGTTGCTCAAAGCGGAATCGTTTTGCGGGGATGACCCGTTTCTGCACCTCGTCGGGGATCACCTCTATCTGACCGCGTCGCAAACGAGTTGTGCGTCGCAACTGGTCGCGATGGCGTGTCAGCATGAATGCTCTGTATCGGCGGTGCAGTCGACCCGCGAACATCGGTTGCCGTACTTCGGAATCGTGGGCGGCAACAGCGTGCCTCGGCATGACGGTTTGTATGACGTTCGCACGGTTGTGGAAAAGCCAACGCCGACACTCGCGGAACAAGAGTTGATCACACCGGGGTTACGCAGCGGGCACTATCTCGGCTACTTCGGTATGCATGTTCTGACCCCGACGGTGATCGAATGTTTGCACGAGGTGATTGAAGATCCGAGTTTGGAAAGACCCACGTTGTCCGATGCCGCGGCGAAGTTGGCGTCACGCGGAAAATACCTCGCGTATCAAGTTCACGGAGAGCGTTATAACATTGGCTATCAGTACGGCGTTCTCATTGCTCAATTGGCGATCGGTTTGTCGGGACGAGATCGTGACTATCTGCTAACGGAGTTGGTGGAGTTGCTGGCCAAACGTCCTGAAAGCAGTGTTTCGGCTGTGCCGAATTCTTCCGCCGCATCGAAAGGAGTCGGCCAATGAACGCGACGATGCAGGCGGACGCTTTTATCGAAACGATAATGTCCGAAGACGCGGAGATTCGAGACCGCTCGCTCGAATCATTGTGCGAAGGGAAATCGCTCGCACATTTGATGAAACACGCTGAGGCGTTGGATCAGTTTCGGCGGAGCGAGAGCAATTTGTATCGGCGCGTTCGCGCGTTGTTTTTTCTCTCGTCGATGTATCGATATCACATCCCCGCACGCTTTGATGCAATGGGGACAGGCAGTATTCCATTTGACGGATACGAGCATCTGCTGGGGCGTCGTTTTCAAGAAGCAATCGATTCGTTTCTGGGCGAACAGGCCAAACAGGGTGCGTCCGATACGTTGGCGAGTGCGCTTGCTCAGGCATACCACGAACTCGGGTTTCAAACGCTAGCGGATCAAGTCCGGCACAGTGTTCGAACGGTGCGAGGGAACCAATGGATGTTTCGTCTCGGTCATGTTGCTGAACATCCCCTGCGTCTACGTCGCGAGTTGAACGCGGGCGATGGTTCTGATGCCGCGTGGCCGATTTTGCGTGAGACCACTGCGGTGCGGATGGACGTCTCTCACAGTGCGTGGAGTGATATCTTCTTCCTGGGGATGGATTTCCCGCAAGGTGCCCGTGTTCTTAACTTCTCCGTTGATCTCGGGGTTCGCGGCCGGGATGACGAAGTTCGACCACCCATCGAGACTTACCTGCGAGTGATTGATCGCCCCGTTTTCCGTTTGGTCAGCGTGGATCTCGGTGCCTCGGCGGAGGTCACGTCGGTTGCCGAGATGTTTGACTTTGCCCGTGACTATCTCGGATTGTTGAAAGCCGCTGTCATTGCGTCCGGTGTGGTTCCGCCTGGTCTCGAAGGATGTGGCGCGTCGATGGAATCGCTGCTCGAGCGGGTGGTTGGACGCGGACGAGGATTGGAATTGGTCAGCAAAATCAATGACATTCCGAAGGGATCGCGGTTGGCGGTGTCGACGAATCTGCTGGGGTCATTGATCAGCAACCTGATGCGGGCAACCGGCCAGATCTGGACCCTCGAAGGACCGCTTTCTGAATCCGATCGCCGCCTCGTTGCCGCGCGTGCGATCCTCGGCGAATGGATCGGAGGAAGTGGCGGAGGGTGGCAAGATTCCGGCGGAGTGTGGCCAGGGATCAAATTAATTTGTGGCCAAGAAGCCGGGCCCGACGATCCTGAATATGGGGTCAGTCGTGGTCGTTTGATGCCGAATCATACGGTGTTGCAAAAGGACCGTGTCAGCGACGCTTCGCGTCAGAAACTGCAGGAGTCGTTGGTGCTCGTCCACGGCGGGATGGCTCAGAATGTCGGACCGATTCTCGAGATGGTGACGGAACATTATCTCGTGCGAGGTGATGCGCAGTGGGTCGCCCGGCAAGAAGCGATGGGGATTTACGATGATGTCGTCGAGGCGCTTTGCGACGGCGATATCCGCCGTCTCGGCGAACTGACAACGCGAAACTTCGAAGGCCCACTGCAAACCATCATCCCATGGGCGACCAACCGTTTTACTGACTTGATGATCGAACGCTGTCGTCAGCACTTTGGTGAACGGTTCTGGGGATTCTGGATGCTCGGCGGGATGTCCGGAGGCGGCATGGGCTATATCTTTGACCCGGCCGTCAAGCAAGAGGCTCAGGATTGGTTGGCATCGGAGTTGGTTCGTGTGAAGCGTTCGCTCGAAACGTCGCTTCCGTTCGCGATGGATCCTGTGGTTTACGATTTTTCGATTAATGACAACGGCTCTTCGTCCGAATTGCTTTGCGATCAAAAAGCAACTTTGCCGCAGAAGTACTATGCGCTGATGTTGCCTGAATGGGTTCGGACGCCGCTGCGAGATCTGTCTCCTCAGACTCGATCAGAGCTTTCGCGGGTTTCCAACCGTTGTGGTGATCCGTCCGAGGCGGGTATGGATGCGGCGGAGTTGCTGCGCAGCGTGCTGCCGACGGCGACTCATGCTGCTAAAGATGATTCCTCACCCGTGCGTGAAACCACACTCGATGACATTCTGCACAGCAACGGATTCGATCGAAGCCAACACGAAGAGATTCGCGACGGCATGCGTACAGGACGCTTCGGTTTGGCGGCAAACCGGTTGGCCCGCGAGTTGAAGATTACCGACGTCGAATCACAACACTACATTGAGACACGCGACGGAATCGATTCCGCGATGGTGCAGATCGGACAGGAGGCGATCGCTGCGGGAGAGGTTGGCGTGGTGACGCTCGCTGCGGGAGTGGGCAGTCGGTGGACGCAAGGTGCGGGCGTTTGCAAGGCGCTGCATCCGTTTCATCGTTTCGCGGGGCAGCACAGAAGCTTTCTGGAAATTCATCTCGCCAAAAACCGCTTGGCATCGCGTACACATGGTGGTGTGATTCCGCATGTGGTGACGACGAGTTGGATGACAGACGAAGCCATTCGCACGGCGTTACACGAGAACGGCAATTATGGGCACGACGGCCCGTTGCATGTTTCGAGTGGACGTAGCGTGGGGTTGCGGATGGTGCCGACGGTTCGTGACCTGCAGTTTCTGTGGGAGGAGACCCCGCAGCAGGTTCTCGATCAACAGCAGCAAAAGATGCGAGAAAGCGCGCGTTCGGCGATCGCGAACTGGGCCCGATCCGTCGGTGAAGGAAGTGATTACACCGACAACGTTCCTGCGCAGTGTGTCCATCCGGTAGGGCATTGGTACGAAGTGCCTAATTTGTTCCGCGGTGGCGTATTGTCGAAGATGCTCCGCGAACAACCATCGCTGAAATATTTGATGTTGCATAACATCGATACGCTCGGGGCCAACGTTGACCCGGGCTTATTCGGTTTGCACATTCACTCCGGTGCAACGCTGAGCTACGAAGTGATTCCGCGACGCTTGGAAGACCGAGGTGGTGGACTGGCGTTGGTTTCCGGGCGACCGCGACTCGTCGAAGGTCTTGCGATGCCGGACGATCGGATCGAATTCGGGTTGCGGTTTTACAACTCGATGACCACGTGGATCGAGATCGATGGGTTGTTGCGAGCGTTTGGGCTCGATCGAGACTCGCTCGATGATACGAAGAAGGTCGATAAGGCGGTGCGTGAAATGGCCGCTCGTTTGCCGACCTACATCACACTCAAGGACGTCAAGAAACGCTGGGGGCACGCCCAAGAGGATGTGTTCCCGGTCGCCCAATTCGAGAAGCTGTGGGGCGATATGACCACGTTGCCCGACGTTGATAGCCGGTTTATCGTCACGCCGATGCGTCGTGGGCAACAGTTGAAAGAACCTTCGCAACTCGATGCGTGGAACCGAGACGGCGGATCGGCGTATGTCGATTCGCTCTGCCAGTGGCGGTAATCGGGGCGGAACCACCGGCCGTGCATGCCGCGATAACAATTGATGGAACGTTATCGCAGGCTGCACGTGTTAGTGTTCCAAGTGTTGCGTCGGTGGTTCGCTATTCACCGTAACGAATGTCCCCTCGTCGCAGGCGGGTTTCCCACTTTTTGATATCACCGCGACGTGAGTTGGCGTTTTCCTGGTCGGCTCGATAACCGAGCGTGTCGCCGACAATCAGGCGGAGGTTTTCAATCGCGAGAACGCGAACTGCCATTGAGGAAGAATCGAGGAATTCAACGAGTTTTGCGTCGCCACCGTTTTCCAGTTCTTCCGGTGTGAATCCGACCAGGAGTTTGTACAGATTCTGACTGTCGGCGAGTTCGGCACGTTCGATCGCGACTCGGATTGCTTCCGCAGTTTGTGCGTCCGAAGCGATCTGTTGACGCAGCATGTTGAAGTGCTCTTCCCAATACAAGCGTTGTCGCGGACGATGCAGAATACCGTCGGTGCCGAAGTAGACGTCTGCGCGGCCGAGCAGCAAGAGTGTTTCCGCAGCGAGGGCGGGGACTTCGACGCGTCGAAACGCCATCGCTTCCCGGAGAGCCTTCTCGATCGGTTCGTCGTTGCCGACAAACTGCAGCAGCCCTTCCTGGGCCGATTCAACAAGAACATCACGCTTTGCTGGAGCATCAATCCAACTAGGCAGCCGGTCGACGGTGGTGAGTGCCGCCGGTTGCGCGCCGGAGCCCTGCAGTTGCTGACGTGTTTCTAGTGTCACGGTGTCTTCAGTGCTCGTGACTTCGTTGTTGGCCATGGCACTCGATTGCACCATGACGTTGCCCTGCACTGCGATGATTCGATAGACAGGCAAACGCGTGTTAGGTGCCAACGGGTTGGATCCGAGCCGGCGTAGGTGTGTCAGTTCCACCGCGAGTACCGTCTGGGCCTCCGGCATCGCGACGCGAATTTGTTTCGCGCCGAGCAATAGGGTGGCCGAAACGTCCGGTTGCGTTGATGCGAGTAGTAGTCGACCGTCGATGACATGGGTCACCGAACCGACTTGTTTGTCTTCGCCCAAACGCAATCGTGTAGGCCCCGCGAGGGTCCATTCCAATCCTGTTTGGTTGTTCAGAATGGGGCGGAACAAAGCAGGGGCGACGACCACCTGTCCGGCGCGAATCTCGGATGTGGACGTGGAGGTTTCCTTTGGCGCGGTGGGAGCCGCGTCGGCATCGTCGTCGTCGGGCGGCGTTGTTAAACGTGCCCAATTGTCGCCATTACGGACGATGACCAGCGAGTTGGGGATCGCTAACTGAGCGACAATGGTGGCTTCCGCGGCAGGAGTCGACGCCGCGACAGCTGCTTCCGAATCGGCGGAATCGTCCCGTGTTTCGCTTTCGCTGGAAACCTCTTCAACGACCGGCATTTCGCTGGAGTCGTCGGTGTCGTTGGTTGGTTCCGCAGGTGATGTCTCCGGTGCAGTGTCGGGTTCTGGATCGGACGAGTCTGTTGTTGGAGTCGGATCGGCGTCGAGGTCAGGCATTGCTTCTGACGTTTCGGCGGGCGTTTCAACGACGTCCGAGTCAGGTGTCTCGCCGCTCATGGCGACGGATGTGGGCTCCCGTGAGGGTTCGGCGGCAGGATTGCTTTCAGACGTGGGAGACTCCATCGGTGCCGATTCGATCGTGTCGGGCTTTGTTTCCGGCGGAACGTTGGCAGTTGTTTTGTCATCCGGGTCGACGGGCGGGAGTGAGGGAAGAATGACCGGTTCGTTATCTTCGACAGCAACTGCACCGATTTCACGTAGGTCTTGTTTGGTCAACGGGGCAAAAATTTTCCCGAGCACATACAGCACCACACCCGCGAGCGCCAACGTCACCAACCACGGTGTGATACGAGATGGACGGATGGATCCGCCGTAGCCGTCGGTACGCTCGAGCATGGCTCGCGTGGTACCGGCAACGATTTCTGCTTCGCTGCGTCCGGCGTCTTCGTCGATATCGGATTGTTTGCGAATTCTCGCGGACGCGTCCGTAACACCTGAATCGTCGGGACCGACCGGGCGGATCACCGTCGCGGCGGCGGAAGACCAATCTTGGGGCGAACCGGGTGCCACTCCTGATAGTGCCGAAGTGACGGCGTCCGGTCCGGAGCCGAGGTCGAGTTCTTCGTCCTCGGAAGCCGCGGGGATTTCGACCGAAGAGAACGCGGCCGTGGTGGCGGATGTCGGTGTATGGGACGTGCCTGCGTCGGCGGCCGGTTGGGTCTGTTGTTCCATCAGACGCAGTTCATCGCTCAGTGGCAGATCGTAGATCCGGTTGCGCAGTTTTTCGCTGACTCTCGCCGGTTGGCCGAGCACCACGGTGAGGATCTGATGGCAGGCGGCGGCCTCGGACAACGAGGTGTCTGATTCCAAACACAGTCGTTCGATTTCGGCGATTTGTTCTTGCGACAATGTGCTGTCGAGATACTCGCTCATCACGTTGGCGTTTTCGAGCGGTCCGATCGCGTCGGGCGAAAGGGCCCCAATTTCGCGGCGATCGACGGAGTTTCGAATCCGTGCGATGAGCGAAGTCGCGATCCCGCTTTCTTCGATTTTGGCTTTAAGCGTTTCGGTATCTTCCTCCTCGAGCATATCGTCGAGGTAAGCCAGCAGTGTTCGCAGCGTTAAACGCATGGTGTTTCTCGTTCAGAAGGTCACAGCACAGACGCTCGCGGAATCATGCGACGTCACTGTATTAGTGGCCGTTGAGGGTGCGATCCGTGCAAGAAACGAGAAAATTTTTAGGAAATTCTGGCTTAGTTTCCGGAAGTCGTCGCGGCCGGCCAGAGCACAACATTGTCGTCGCGGCCCGCCGTCATCATTAACGTTTCTTCAGCATTGAAATCGACCGACATCACTCCGTCGGAATGCCGTAGCAATTCGAGCAATTCCCGACCCTCGGGGCCGATCATGCCTTCGCCATCGGATGACGCGGTCTCCGGTGGTATCGAGTACAGCGGATCCCAAACCCGTACGCTGCGATCTTGAGACGCGGTGATGAGGCGAAGCGTTGATCGCGAAGGCGTGTCGGGGTGGATGTCCCCAATCAACGCGACGTCATGAATCGATTCCGCATGACCTCGGAAGATGGCATCAGGAGGATTTTGAGCCGAGGAGGCCTTTGACAAATCCCACATTCGGGCCAGACGATCTCGGCCGGCTGCGGCAACAAATCGCCCGTCGGAGCTGAAGCATCCCGCATGAATGACGCCCACGTTGGGATCATCGAGAAGGACCCGTGACTCATTGGTGGCGATGTTTCGTAGCAGTACTTTCCCTTGGCTGGTCGTGAGCAACAGCGAACGCTCGTCCGGCGAAAGTGTGATCGAAAGGGGACGGTCGCTGTTTTTCTGTTTCCGCTCGATATCGGAATCAATGTCGGAGTTGACGTTGAACGAAGACACTTCGGCGAACTCGGAGGAGCCAGATTCGAATGTCCAGTGGCGGATGAAGCCATCATCGCCGCCGGTGTAGAATTCGATCGTTGGCGTTCTCGCGGACGGACTGTCAACGAACGAAATGCATTGCACGCCGCCGGTGTGTGGCGACTCCAGTTTGCCGATTGCTCTGCCGGTCCGCGTATCCCACAGTTTGAGACTGCGGCTGCCCGTCGCGACGAGGTCTCGTTGCGGGGCAAATGCGGCGATGCTCAGAGCGCCGTTGATGCGGTAGCTGGTTTCGAGTTGCCTTGACTTGGTATTCCATCGGAACGCGGAGTTGCCGTGCATGGTGACCAGTTCATCGTCTGACACAGGAACCGCGTCGGAAACATCGCCGATTCGCGCCGGTAGGCCTAGCACCGTCACCCTTTTGGCATTGCGGACGTCATCGACGGCTCGCCATCGTTGCACTCGACTCGCCGAGTCACCGGGAGGGTTGATGGAGACGATTGCTTGGCGACCGGACTCGTCCAACGCAACCGATGCGATTCCGGGGCGACCGCCCGAGCGGGTGCGGTCACGTGATGCGACGGTTATTTCTGCTAGCGTCATTTGCTTCGCCGGGGTATCTGCGTCGTTATCGAGTTCCCACCAGACAGCACGATGAACGGTTGAGTTGATTTTTTGCAGTTCGGATGTGGTAACGACGCGTCGTCCGTCCCGTGATTGTTCGACGTTCGTGACAAACCCGTCGTGTTCGAGGCGTGCATCGATTTCACGAGATTCCAGGTTCAGCCGGGAGAGTCGTTGGTCATCCGCGGCGAGCCACACGCTGCGGCCGTCTGGTGTGAATTCGGCATCGTTGATCCGTGTTCCGAGTAGATCGTCGATCGGGGAACCGATGGGTGTTCCTGTTTGGCAATCCCACAGGATCACCCGCCCTGCTCGATCTGCCGTAACCGCGCGGGAGGCATCGGGCGAGAGTGCGACCGCGGCGATTGACTCCTCATGTCCGGCTGCATCGGTGTCTTGGAGCCTGTGGTTGAGCCGGGCGCTGTTGGTCGCTGGATCCATTGCCCACACAATCGCGTTCGTTTCGGTCGAGCTCGAACCGGTGAGAATGGCGTTTGCGTCACGTGAAAGCGAGAAGGCTTGGTTGAGACCCGTGCCCGCGATCGTTTCGAGTTCGGTACCGCGATCGAGGTCCCAAACTCGTATGACAGAATCGGCACCACCGACAAACAATCGTCTCGATGTGACATCGACGGCCATCGACATCGCGCGAAACGACGAGCCCTCGGCCAAATCCGCGATTGGTGCAAACGATCGGCCTGCAACGTCCGAGTTCTCGTCCGTTT
>JBICHZ010000347.1:0-7265 GCA_043101355.1 Rhodopirellula sp. JB044 | reverse complement strand
CCTGGTCGCCGAACAGGTCGATCGCCGCGACCGCCATTCCCGCCGCCCGTGCGGCAGCCGCCGCCGCGCGGGCCGAGCCACCGATCAGGATCAGCCGACGAGGCAGAAAACTCTGGCTTTTCCCAGAGTTTGGTAGGGTAGTTTGCACGCTCACGCCGGTTTGTTACCTTCACAGCTCATTAAAAACCCCCACCCCTTGATACGGAGCGTTTACGCATGCAGTTCTACATTGGCGAAGCTTTGGATGGCGATGTTAACGAAATCGCCCACATCGACTTGATGATCGGCGACAAGAACGGCCCCGTCGGCACCGCGTTCGCAAACGCTCTGGCCACCCAAAGCGAAGGCCACAACAACCTGTTGGCCGTGTTGGCTCCCAACGTTGCCGTCAAACCCGCCACCGTGATGGTCACCAAGGTCACGATCAAGGGCATGAAGCAAGCCGTGCAAATGTTCGGTCCTGCTCAAGCCGCGGTTGCACAGGCGGTCGCCGACGCGGTCAGCGAAGGCATCATCCCACGTGATGCGGCCGAAGAATTGGTGTGCGTTTGCGGTGTCTTCATTCACCCCGCCGCGGAAGATGACGAAAAGATCTACAAATACAACTACGAGGCGACTCTCGAATCGTTGAAGTCGGCGCTTTCGAATAAGCCAAGCGTGGACGATATGTTGGCGAAGAAAGATTCGGCGACTCACCCGTTCAAAGGGTTCTAGTATCGAGCCCGCATCGCGGTTTCGTTCGGGCGTTACGTGAGCGGTTGGCGACAAGTGTTCTGCATTGGAGTGGTTGAGGTGATTGTTTGTACCCGGCTCTTTTGATGTAAGCCTCTGCGTGAAACGCTCTAAAAAATTGTATGCAGCTTCGGGGGCGTGCCTTCGGAGCTGTTTTTGTTGGTGGGTGATCCTTTGTGGTTGATCGAATAGCGGAAGGTTGGTGCGCGATGACCGAGAAGATTTTGTTGCAGTTGGATGTCGACGAACATCCGAGTTCGTTTGATTCGATCGTTGGCATTGATTCTGGTGTGGATCGTTTGCTGAGATACGGTTCGGTGGAAGCGTCCGGGGTGGAGTCGCTCGTGCACGGGGCGATGTTTACCCGCGGCGGTGATGATCTTAAGAACACCGCGATCTTCGTTGGCGGAAATGATGTCAATCAGGCCGAGGAGCTATTCGGTGCGATCCAGAAAGCGTTCTTCGGGCCGGTGCGGGTGTCGGTGATGTTGGACGCATCGGGATGCAACACGACCGCATCGGCTGCCGTGGCATCGCTTACCAAACACATGACTTTGGAAGGATCGACGTGCGTGGTTCTCGGAGGCACCGGGCCGGTAGGGCGAAGGGTGGCACACCTGATGGCGAGACAGGGGGCACACGTGATCGTGACGAGTCGTTCGCTGGCGCGGGCCGAGTCGGCCTGTGAAGACATCGTCAAAGGCATCGGTGCCGGTGGCGGCGAGCGGGACCGATTGGAAGCGGCGGCACCGGAAACGGAAGAGGCCAGGAACGCCATGCTGAGTCGAGCTGACGCGATCGTCGCTTGCGGTGCGGCGGGCGTCGAATTGCTGTCGGCCGAGGGACTCAGTTCGCTGCAGAGCCTCAAAGTGGCGATCGATCTGAACGCCGTTCCGCCCGCAGGAATTGGCGGCATCGAAACCTTCGACAAAGCCAAGCCGCTACGGGAAGGCGATGACCGATCGCCCACCGTTTATGGACCGATCGGGGTGGGCGGGTTGAAAATGCGAGCCCACAAAGCCGCCGTTGCGAAACTGTTCGAACAGAACGACCTCGTGTTCGACGCCAACGAAATCTACGACCTGACGATCGAGCAGATGAGGTGAACGCGATCGGTTTCCGGTTGACCTCGATCGATTCGACTTAAGTCGATTGTTGGCGGTTCCACTGCTGTGTCGCTTCGCTTTGGATCAACGCGGTCGACTTGCCGCTCGCCGAGGCGAGTCGTTTGGCCTCGTCATCTTCGAGCGAGAAACGTTCGGTTCCGTCAGGGAGCGTGACCAATTTGCCTCGTGCCGGACCGTGTTCGGTTTCCACCTCGACGGCGCGACGAGACAGTTTGGTGCGTTGCAGGATTTGTCGACGAATGCCGATCGTCGATGTGTTTTGAAAGAGGATGCTTTGCATCGTCGCGGCTTTCGAACCGCCGCAAATCACCGACAGTACCGTGGCGAGCCGGCCTTTCTTCATCACGCATGGCGTCTGCCAAACGTCGAGGGCGCCGGCGTGCATCAGACGTTGTGAAACGTCGGCGAGTTGTTCAGCGGTAGCGTCGTCAATATTGGTTTCGAGTAAGGTGACATGATCCGATTCGACCGCTCCGAGTGACGCGTCCGGTTCCTGTCGTTCCCCCAAGGTGACACGCAACACATTGGCTTGACCATCAATGTCCCGGGTTCCGGCGCCGTAGCCGACTCGGTGTGGTGTCATTGCGGGTGCGGGGCCAAATGAGGAAGCCAGTGTTTTGATGATCGCCGCGCCGGTTGGTGTCGTCAGTTCGGATTCGATTTCGCTGTACGCGATCGGGACGCCGGTAAGGATCTCGGCGGTTGCCGGCGCGGGCACGGCAACTCGTCCGTGATCGATGGTGATTGCTCCGGTTCCGGTTGGGATCGCGGACGACGTCACACTGTCGATTTTCAACGCGTCGATCGCGATCGCGGTCCCGACAATGTCGGCGATGGAGTCGACCGCGCCGACTTCGTGGAAGTGTACTTTCTGCAGGCTGCACCCGTGCACCTTTGCCTCGGCCTCCCCGATACAGAGAAAAATCCGACGGGCGAGCGTCTTGGCACCTTCGGAGATTCCGTCCGCCTTGTCGATCATGGCTTCGATATGATGAAGGTGTCGGTGAGCTTTCTGTTCGGGATGCTCGACGCGAATGTATGTTGCGCGAAAGCCGCATTTTTTGACTTCGTCGACCCGCAGTTCCAGATCGGGGATTTCCACCGAGGCGAGACCCGCACGGATGAGGTCGGGGGAAACGCCCAGGTCGATCAATGCCCCGAGGGTCATGTCGCCACTAATGCCGCTGAGACAATCGAAGTGCAGGTTGGTTTTCATGGATTTGGTGATCGGCGTCGGAGCAGGTCGAGATTCAGGTGGGGATCGTGTGTCTTGTTTAGAAATAGGAAGCATAAAGGGCAGCGGGGGAATCCACTACGGGCGACCCTGGTTGTTCGCGCCGGAGTTCGGCGTTTGTGTCGAGAACCACCCGGCACCTGTCCGGGTTCGATGTACATTAGACATCGAAGGTAAAGCAGGACGCCGATCGGTTTTGCGATGCGAGTATGCCTCGGTTTCAGCGAAAAACGGGTGTCGACGTTCGACGGCTCATCGTTCACCATCGTTCCCGGATGATTTCGGGGCTTTCCGGAGGTTTCCAGCGAGGCGGTTTTGACGGGTTGACCCGAGTGAGGCACGGCATTCCGATCTGTTTATGTTGATTCATACCCGCATTGCCGTTTTGACCGCGCCGCTGATGTTTGCGTTGGCGGTCGCGTTCTTGGTGAGTCAAGCGGTGTTGATCGTATTGTGGGTGGATGTCCCCTCGATCCGCGAGAAAACAATTGTCACCGGTGATCCAGTGAGCGTTTTGGCGGAACCCGACGCCGTTGTCACCGCCGACTCTGAGGAATCAGCGGTGGGCGGTACTGAGGACGCTGCGGAAGACGCTGCGGAGGATAGTGTTGAGGACGAGCAATGGAAGACGCGGGTGATCGGGCCGGTGTCGCCGACTCAAGTGTTATTCGAGCAGCTCGCGATGGGAGTGATGTGGCTGGTTTGGCCCGTTGTGATCGCGGAGTCGGTTTACCACTGGATCATTCGCCCAAAAACACGCTCGATGCGGTGGTTCCATTTTTACTCGGCCGTGTTCTGCGTCTGCCCGTCGCTGCGGATGTGTGCCAAGAGTGCCGAGATGCACGGCAATCTTTGGTTGCCAGGCTACGGATGGCAGCGTCCCAATCGACGACTGCGGCGACGGTTGGAACAGAACTTCAGCGTCCCGATGATCGGCATCGCTCTGTTGATCTTGCCGGTTTTGATTGTTGAGTTTTTGTTAAAAGATCAGGTCGCTCGCTACCAATGGCTGCGGGTTTCACTGCATATCGGGACGGGCGTGATTTGGTTCGCGTTCGCCGCGGAGTTCATCTTGATGGTCTCAATCGCGGAGAAAAAGCTGGACTACGTCCGCAAGCACTGGGTGGATTTGGCGATCATTGCGTTGCCATTTTTCTCGTTTTTACGATCGATGCAGGCGGTGCGTGGAACGCGTTTGGCAAAGCTAGCAAAGCTTCCTCAATTGACGAAGCTCGCCCGAGCCTACCGGTTGCGAGGGACGGTTTTGAAGGCGTTTCGGGCTCTCGTCTTGTTGGACGTGTCGGCGAGGTTGTTCCGAAAAACGCCGGAAAAGCAGCTCGTGCGATTGCGAGAAGAGCTCCGTGTGACCCAGCGTGAGGCCCGGTTGATCCGGCTGTTGATCGCGCGGTTGGAGCGTGAAGTGAACTCGCAGGACGCCCCCGATTCGGACTGCCTCGATGATTCCCAGGGGCACCGTGTTTCAGCGGTCGATGATGAAACCGATAATGTGTTTGATTCGGCCGGACACAACGAAATGATTCGAGGAGTGAACAAGGGTGAACATTCGCCAGGCGAGATTTCCGGATCGGCGTGAGTCTCGCGTTTCCGGATGCCTGTCGCGAGCTCAGTTTTTGTTTTGCATTGGAATTGAGAGTGCTCCGCCATCAAGAATGCACCGTTATATAAGAGCTCAGTGGTGTCGGGAGGAATCGGTGGAATGCGATTTTTTGCGTTTTTCTGAAACCGGCGAAGCAGATTCTGGGTAATCAAGGTTGGTTACCAAACGGCGACCGCGCATGCGTCAGTCGGCGGCAGGACGCTTTTCCGTCGAATTATGAATTGCCCAGCTTGCTTCGAACCCCCACGACCGTAATCTTACCGGCGGCGCTACAATGGCCCGGCGGTTGTATTGCCGTCGTTTTCGATCTGTAAAAACTTAAAGGATGTTTTCGTGAGACGTTTGTTTGCCCCTAACCTTTCCTTCCGATCGGTTGCCTTGGCGGCCGCCATGTTGGCCACCACCGCGACAACGTTGCTGTGTGGGAACAGCCTTTCCGCACAGGAAGCTCTTGCACCGGCACCCTCCGGATCCACGGATGCGGCTGCCACGACCGAACCGGTTGTGATCGTGACGCTCGGCAGCGTCAATCAACTGACACAGGATTTCAACTACCTCAGCGGCGCGTTGGGCCAACCGCAATTTGGCGGAATGTTCGCGATGATGGCGGGCACGTTCACCCAAGGTGTCGACACCAGCCAACCGGTCGGTGTGTTGGTGCCGTTGGTCGACGGAACGCCTGAGCCGATCGCTTTGGTGCCTACCGCAGACGTGAAGACGGTTCTCAAACGACTCGAGGCTCAAACCGGCCCTGCCGACGAACTCGACGATGGCACCCTTGTGGTTGCCGTCGGGGCGAACACGATCTTTATCCGACAAGTCGGTAACTGGGCGGTTCTCGCACGCAACCGTAGCGTCTTGGATCAGGCACCTGCCGATCCGTCGGCGGTGATCTCGCAAATGGGGTCAGACTATGACCTTGCGGTTCGTTTGGACATGCAACAAATCCCGCCACCGATCCTCGACGCGTTGATCGCTCAACTGCGTCAGGGGTTCGACCAAGCGATGGCTCGTCAGGAAGGTGAGGACGCCGAGGCTGCCCGGGAGTACGCCCAAAATTCGATGGCCCAGCTCGAACAGGTCATCAGCCAAACCGATGACTTGATGATCGGAATCGATATCGATGCGACCGGACGACGGATCGTAATCGACGGATCGTTCACCGCGATCCCAGGTACCAAATTGGCACAAATTTACGCTGGTCAAAAACCAATCCCGTCGGCGTATGCCACCGTGGTTCGCGACGACGCAGCCGCTTACATTCACGCCGCCGCTTCGGTTAGCCAAGAAACGGTCAAACAGGCTCGCGGAAGCATCAAGGGTGCGGTCGAAATGGCCGGCAAGGCACTCGGCCAGTCCGACGAGCTGAGTGAATCGGAAGTCGGCGAAGTCACTGAAGTGATCAACCGGATCGCCGACCTCATTCTGGAGTCGTACGAAGAAGGTAAGCTCGACGCGGGTGCGTTGTTGTTGACCGATGCGGGATCGATGAAGTTCGCTTTCGGTAGCTTTGTCTCTGACGGTGCCGAAGCGGCGTCGATTGTCAAAGACATCGCGAACAAGCTGCAAGGTCACCAGGATGCACCACGATTTGAGTTCGATCGCGATACCTATCGCGGTGTTACCATGCACCTGATCGAAGCAGACGTGCCCGCCGACGAAGATGAAGTTCGCAAGGTCTTCGGCGAAACCGTTCGCGTTCACATCGGAACGGGCGAAAAGTCTGTCTACGTTGCCTTGGGCGATCAAAGCGTCGATCTGATGAAGGAAATGATTGACGGTGCAGCGACCCCGGTTGCCGCCGGTGACGATTTGGCTCGCATTGAGTTGAACCTGATGCCGATTCTGCAGTACGCACAGTCGGTGGAATCCAATGACGCGATCGCGTCTATGATCGACGCCCTCTCGCGTGCCGACGACGCCGGTACACTTCGTATCGTCAGCAAAGCGATTGATAACGGTCAACGCAGCCGGATTGTCCTCGGTGACGGTTTGCTGCGGGCGATCGGTGGAGCGGTTCGTGAAGCTCAGATGAAGAAAATGCAACAGAACAACGGCCAGTTCTAAGGCCGATGTTGTTCGTTCGCCGGTAGAGAGCGTTTTGACGTTCGACGTTTCGGATCCCCGCGGCTGATTTTATCGAAAGTCATTCCGCCGAAATCTGGTGACATCGTTTCGGATAACGTTCAAACCGGCTCGCAAACCTTGTTCGCAAACTGGGTTTGCAAAACGCATTGACTGCCTGCACGATGTTCAACGTCGTGCAGGCAGTTTTTTTATGCGCCGAGAGGATTTGCAACGACATTCTCACCGGCCAAACAAATACAAAATCCTAAAGATTTATCGTATTGCATGTGGACCAACAACTCGTAGAATTCGCGGCCCAAATTTATCCGCTCCTGAGGTCGCACATGAGATTTCGATTTCCGATCCTGATCATTGACGAAGACTTCCGGTCCGAGAACGCGTCCGGTTTAGGAATTCGTGCCCTGGCCGAAGCGATCGAGGAAGAGGGTGCCGAAGTCATCGGGGCAACGAGTTACGGTGACCTTTC
>JBICHZ010000346.1:0-34147 GCA_043101355.1 Rhodopirellula sp. JB044 | reverse complement strand
CGCAGAAGCGGTATTCAATGCGGCTGGTGCGGACAGCGTGGTTCTGTTTGACGGGAGTGCCGGCACGATTGATACCGCGACCGGCTTTGTCTTCAACGATGGACAGCTGGCACTGGCCGGCGGTACCAGTGTGAATGTGGTAGGTTGTAACTCGGGAGCCGTCACCAGTTTTCAGTATGGCGGGCAGCCAACTGTCAGAGGGGTGAATACGATCAATGATATCTTCACCATGGCGGACAACTCGACAATGGTGGGACTGACATTGACCGGCGGTCGCAACGGGATTTACGGGAATAACCTGAGCGGCTTCACGATTACCGGCAACAGCATCAATGGTGCGTTTGAAGACGGTGTGCACCTGGATGGCGATACGAATGGTACCATCACGAACAACACATTTACTGCCAACGGAGTCGTGACCGGTAACGATGGTCTGGAAATCGAACATATGACCGGTGGACTCGTATCGGGTAACACTTCGCGGGCGAACGAATATGGATATTACTTCAGCCGGGTCAGTGGGGGGATGCCGTCATCGGCACCGCCGCTGACCAACTCAACCGTACCACTGCCGGTGGTGAACGTTCCCGAACCGGCGACGTACGAGACACCGGTCGGCAAGGTATCCAGTGCCACAACGTTAGTCGCGGTATCTGTGCTGATGTTGGTCACCGTCACGGTGTAGGTGAGCTCTTCTCCGGCAACGACGGTATCAGGTGCGTCGATCCCGTCGGTCTTGGTGATGGTCAGTTCGGCGAGCGGCACATCGGCGGTTTCCACGGCGATGTTGTTCTCGAGTGCTCCGTCAACCGGATCGCCGGCCGCCCGGTCCGCGTCGGTCGGGTCATTGTCGACTTCGACTTGGAATCCAGAGACTTCGATTTCGTTGACCGGATCCGCAGTCAGGCTCGCGTCGATCGACGTGTTCACGGTGTACGTGACACTCGCTCCTGCGGCGAGGTTACCAACGGTAAAGGTGTGAACAGGGCGACCGTCTCCATTGGTCGTGGTCGTTGTTGCGACCGGGGTCGCACCGCTGTCGACGACGCTGACGAACGTCAGGCCTTCGGGAATCGTGTCGCTGACCGTCACGTCCGTGGCATCGGTTTCACCCAGGTTGATGATCGTCACGGTGAAGACCGCCGTTCCGCCGAGCGTCAAGTTGCTCGAACCGTTGTCAATGGTTTTGTCAATCCGCAGGTCGGTTGTCGGCAGGACGCCAAAGTCGACCGTGGTGTTCTCATTGCCGCCGGTCGGTTCGCCGCCAATGGTCAAGGTGATCGAACCACTGATGAATCCGACGCCCTCGACCCAAACACCGTCGTTATCGTTGCCCGCATCATCATCGGTATCACCAGCGGGAGTGTCGATCGAACTGCCGATGTGTCCCTCGAGAGGCTGCCCGGTCGTGAACTGGTCGGCCGGAATCATCACGTAGTAGGTTCCCGGCCCTAGATCATCACCACTGGTCAGTGTCGTGAACGAGTAGGAACCGATATCCGCGCCACCGAGTGGATTCACCGTCGTGGTCGCGATCGGTGTTTGCAAACCGTCACTCGGATCGGTGTCATACAGTTCGATTTCGATCGGATCGATCGCGGGTGCTTGGAAGAGTCCCTCACCGGCATCCTGCAAACCGTTGTCCTGCTCGGCTTGGTCGGTGCCTCCGCCATTGTCGATAAAGACTTCACCACCGAGCGTCAACGGAACGGTGGCGACTGAGTTGGCCACGTTCTCGTTGCTCTTACGCGAGTCCAAGATCGACAGGAAAAAATCCAACCCGGGTGCACCGGCACCACCGTTACTGTTGACCCCATCGACGAAACCCTCGATTGCACCGACGTCCGTGAAGTCCGCCCCGGTTCCTGCACCGACGACAAAGTCAGAAAAAGGAACAAACACGTCAAGAGGGTCACCCGACGCAATATTGTCTGGCAAATCGATCGTGGCGGTCGAGAAGTTAGCCGCATCGGTATAAACACGGACGATCAAACCGCCCGTGACGACCGTGTCGCTGCGAACCGCAATCTGCAATCCGCTCTCGGAGTCACCATCAGTCAGGTCAATTCCACCGAGACCGGTTCCGTCGAGCGCCAAACCAGCACCGTCGCTGTCGACTCCGTCATATTGCACCAACAAGGTCGCCTCGACGTCACCGCCGTTGGAGAAGACGAGTTGGTTCGAACCGGTAACAACTTCAAAAGTGCTCGATCCGCTGCTCGCGTTGTCGATAAAAATTTCGACATCACGTTCGTCACCGACGACACCACCTGCCGAACCAAGAGCCCCGGAGCTACTCGTGGCGGTCGCACCGACGGTGGATTCGGTGATCGGCTGAGACGGTTGCGCCGTCAGGAAATCATCGATCGTTACCGCGGTCACACCGTCGTCATCGGTAACCTGAACTCCCACATCATCCGACAAAACCACACCGGCGATCGGCGTTCCCCCGGAGTCCTGAACGCCACCGCCTCCCGCTGCGAACGTCAAGACGTAGAAACCATCGGTCGTGACGAAAGGATTCGTCAGCCCGGCATCCTCAGTCGCATCGTCGTTGGCAACGGTATCCTCACCGTCGAGACCGGTGAAGCGATACGCGCCATCGGCGCCCGTGGTCATCGTGCCAACCAACGTCTCGCCGGCATCGAATACACCGTTCTGAGTGACGTCGTCCAAGTACAGGTTGACGTCAACGTTTTGCAGCAACGTTTCGCCCACGTCATAGGTGCTGTCGCCATCGTTATCAATGAACGCCACCCCGCTGATCGCCCCCAAGTCGCTGGCGAGCAATTCGCGTTTTTGCAACGATTCGAGCTTGAGACGCCGGCTGTTCTTACCACGACGTGTGGCCGAACGTTCGTTGCGTCGAGTCTTTTGACCGGTAAGTCGGTCGATCATGCGTTGCCAAATCATCGTTTCACTACCTTCGTTGGCTAGTGGTTTGTCTGTGGGGGGTGTCAGCAGCGATTCAACTCGCTCGTGAACGCCAATCGCAAATACCCGAGAACGCTGTCGCGAAAAAATGTCGTCTGAAAAGGGCTCACCAGAGGCGAACCTTCTCCGTTGGACGCTGCCATGGACGTCTAAGTTTCACGATCACACTCGGAACGTCTTCGTTGAACCGTGTCGGCGGATTCGATGCAGAATCTGCACATTCGGTTCAATCGGCTGTTTCGTTTCGTCCGCGACAGCCGTCAGGCTTTCACACGGACGATTCATCCTGACCGGTAAGCTTTACCAGCGGTAATCGAGTCCGAAGCTGAGCCCTTGTGCCCAGTAGTCGGTGTTATCGAAAGCGAAGCGTGGGAAGACGCCCGTTGGCGTGTCCGCGTTCGAGTTAGGAACTTGAGCCTGGTCAATGATCCGTTCGATTTGATCACCAGGACGAACCACGTTGGACATGTACAGGAATGTGTAACCGAACGTCGCACGCAGTTGGTCGGTGAGTTGGTAGCCGATATTCATGTTCAGTTCGGGTAAGACCGAGAACTCGTCTCGTTCGTAGGTTCCGATGTTGGAATTCAATGCCAACAGTCCGCCCGATACCGCCGGAGCAGTGCCGTTGACGACCGTCGAACCGGCGATGTTCACCGTCTGACGTGTGTTTCCGACCGCCAAACGCAGCCCGATGTCAAAGTTCCAGTAGTCGATCGAACGGGTGTGGTACCAACCGAAGTCGATGCCGTTGAATTGGTTACGTGTCCGGAATGATTCGTTGAGTGCGAATGTCAGCGGCGTGTTGGTTCCCTGATCGATCAGGATGCTGCTGCTGATTCCGATGCCTTCGTCGAGTTCCACCGAACGAAAACCGAGGCGGTGTTCCGAACGTGAGCACCAACGCGTTGGGCACGAACACGGCCCGGCGTGAGTGCAACCCTGGTTGGCGATGCGGAAGTGCCGCAGGTAGATGTCCCACCCGCTCAGTTCGCTGTCGACAGCGATGTTCAAAGTACCGGTGTGGCCCCGGGTCGGATCGTGAACCAAAGCGACCGCTTCGGTCAGCTCATCCAAATCGGAATCGGGATCGTCCAGGACCGTGATGATTGGCCGAACCACAGTGCCGTTTTGGGCTCCACCTGCGAAGGAATCCGTTTGTCGGTCCAACCCGAACGCTCCGGCACCGATGCCCCACGTGTGGCAATTGTCGAACCAGAACCCGAAGTCGAATCGCATCCCGTCAAAGTTATCAGTGAGCACCTCGTCGTTGCCGTAGAGTACCGTTCCGTTTGCCAGCGGATCGCGGTCGGACAATCGTCCCGTCGATGCCAAAGGCGGCAAATCGACTCCGTCCTGCCACCACATCAGGTACTCGGCGGAGAACCAACCGTCCTGTGGCCAGCAAAGCGTGATGCACGGACGCAGGCTATCGCAGTCGCGATACTCGCCGCACATCGGGTCGCCGTTGCAGCACTGACCGCTCGAGCAACCGATCCCGTCGCAGCCGCCGACCGACACACCACACATGCCGTCACAGCCAACGTCGCCACAACCGCAGGATCCCATCGGAATGGAATCACACCCGTAGTCCTGGACCGGTTCGAGATACACTTGGCCGTCCATCGGCACGCTCTCGTGCGTGACGATCGGCTCGAGCACCGAGGTGCTCGAGACCTGACGAACGACCTTCTTAGCTGGTTTGGTTCGCTTGACCGGTTGGACGCGGCGAGGACTCGCCGTGGCCGCTTCATAGTCGACCAACTGCACCTCCGTTGCCTCCGGCCGAGACTTCGACGGCCGTTGAGAGAGATCACGAACGGGCTGCCACGAGGCGCGAGCGGACTGTTCTACTCCTCTCGCACTGGTTTGGGCCTGTACAGGTTGGCTCAGGCAAGAGATCGCGAAAACGGCGATCCCCACAAGAGAAATTCGACACGGTGTGTTGAGACGTTGCGACACTTTCGTCACCCATCAAGATGGAATCGGGGGGCAAAGGGTGACTCCCATCAAACCGAAACGCTCGATCAAACAAGCGGCCGTCGGCTGAGAATCACCGGCTCACCAGTCATATCGACGAATCCAATCCAGATTGTTAAGGCAAAACCGTCAAAACCCGGAGAATCGTCAAAACCGCAACAATGCGAACAACCTGCCGACACAAAAAACCCAACGAATAACGCAAAAACCCCGCAACACACAAACCCTTGGCAGAACGCAAAAACCGCCCGACCGACAAAGCTTAACAGCGATTCACCCGTCCACTGCTCGCGAGATCAACAGCAAGACGAACGACCGGTCGCTCGGCAAGGATCGCTCCCACGGCAGGCGTCCAAGGGTAGCCATCCCGCTGAGAAACGGAACAATAGGACGCCACACCGCGGGGCTCCCGTCTGACAGGCATGCCTCCGCGTGAAACGGGCAATCGCATGAAACTGCAACCCGCCCAAGAAACCGCACGGCACCCTTGAAAAAATATCGAAGAGCCCCTGATGCTTACGTCCGAGAACGCTTCCCAAGCCCATCCGCTCAGCCACGCCGCGTTTGAACGAGCCAACCAATTGATGCCCGGCGGTGTCAACTCGCCTGCTCGTGCGTTCGGTGCCGTTGGCGGTTCGCCGCTCTTCATTTCGCATGCCGAAGGGCCGTACCTCTATGACCTCGATGGCAACCGCGACATCGATTACATCGGCTCATGGGGACCAATGATCCTTGGACATGCGCAGGAGGAAGTCGTCGAAGCGATCACGCAGGCGGCCGCTCGCGGCACCAGCTACGGCGCGCCGACCGAAGCCGAATCTCGCCTCGCCGAACAGATCATCGAAGCAGTACCGAGCATCGAAAAAGTCCGCCTCGTCAACAGCGGAACCGAAGCAACCATGAGCGCCCTGCGAGTCGCCCGCGGTGCGACGGGACGCAACAAGGTGATCAAGTTCTCGGGTAACTATCACGGACACGTCGACTCGCTTCTGGTCGCCGCCGGCAGTGCGGCAGCGACCCTCGGCGCCCCCGATTCCCCCGGCGTCACCCCCGGTGCCGCCGCAGACACCATCGTGCTGTCCTATAACGACGTCAGTGGACTCCAAAACGCGTTCGCTCAGCAAGGCGGCGAGATCGCGGCGGTCATACTCGAACCGGTCGTCGGCAACATGGGTTGCGTCGTGCCGACGATGGAGTTCCTGCAAACGATGCGTGACCTTACTTCCCAGCACGGTTCGATTCTGATTTTCGACGAAGTCATGACCGGGTTCCGTGTTGCCTACGGTGGGGCTCAGGAGCGATTCGGCATCACACCCGACATGACCACCCTGGGCAAGATTGTCGGTGGAGGCATGCCGTTGGGCGCGTACGGAGGCCGGAAAGACATCATGGACCAGGTCCTGCCGGCCGGTAAGGTATTCCAGGCCGGAACGCTCAGTGGCAACCCGGTCGCGGTCGCTGCCGGATCGACCACCCTGGGCATCCTCAAAAAGTCACCGCCGTATGAGGCACTCGAAAAGATGGGCGAGCGATTGGCCGCCGGCCTTTCTTCGGCCGCCTCGGATGCCGGAATCCCTCACACCGTCGCTCGAGTCGGCAGCATGATGACGTTGTTTTTCAACCCGGCCCCGGTCACCTGTTGGGACCAAGCCGATCGCTGCGATCGAGACGCATTCGGTCGCTATTTCTGGGGCCTCATCGGCGAGGGCGTCTACATGCCGTGCAGCCAATTCGAAGCGTTGTTCTTCAGCCGTTTGCATGACGAGGCGATCATCGACGAAACGATCGACGCGGCCCGCAAAACCTTGGCAGCATTTTGACGGCGACGGGCCGAAACGCTGCCCTCGCGTCGTAGCCAGCCGGTAGGATGCTATTGGGGTGAATCGAACGTCCGCCTCTCGACAGGCAACTAACATCACCGCTGTAGCCCCACATCATGTAATGGCCAACCCGCCATCGATCATCCAAGGCGACGATCTTGCACGCCACGGTTGCTCTTCGACGAGCACCTGTCGGTCACGGATCGTCTGCGATAGAAGGAAGGATAGAGCGACGTGACACGTCCCGATTTGAGCGATATTGATTTCGTCAAACTCCTCGACCAGGATCCCGATCTGGGTCTGGTGATCGTCTCGGAACAGGGGGAGATTGTCGACTACAGCACCAGCACGCCGTCGATCTTCGGAGTCGATCCCGCAATTGACTTTCGAGGCAAAACGCTCAGCGACGTCTTCGAGTTTGAATTCGCCGACGAACGGATGCAGTGGATCAGCGAAGTCCTTCAAACCCAACAACCGCTCCGTGTGGATCACCTCTACAACGGTCGACGGATGGTTTCGACGATTCTTCCGATGCGCGGTGACGACCAACCACGGTACGTCGCCGCGATGACGAAACGCGATGGCACGACGTCCGGCCAATCAAACGAAAAGAGCGTCGTCAGCGGCTTTCTCGATCTCGGTCCGTTATCAAAATTAACCAAACGCGAACTCGAAGTTCTAATCCTGCTAGGACACGGACACAGCGTCCCGGATGTGGCGAGAAAACTGTATCGCAGCCCTCGGACGGTGGAGCAACACAAAGCCTCGATCGGCCGAAAACTCGGCGTTTCCGCGATCGCGGATATTGCCCGAATTGTCGCAGTGCACGGACTCAAACTCGAGGACCTTGAACTCGAACGTGTCCTCGCACTTCGGCCCGAATACCGACACGAAGAGGCAAACGCGACCGAAAGTCCGTAGGCACACAGCGGACTCGCTGGCCAGTTTGCTGGCGTAGGTGCCGAGGTATTTGCGGCATTAATCGTATTTGCCGGATTGATAACGCAACGCTCATGGAAACGGCGCGTTTCCAATCGCGGCGATGGTTTATGCTGTTTGACTGAGATCGGTGCGTGGGCACGATCGTTCAATCGGTGTCACTCGCGTCGACGATTTCGTTATTTCGCTGGTCATCACCAATTCACGCGATGAATCCTATCACGTTCGCACTTTCGGAAAGACGACGGCTGATTCCGATCGCGATCCTAGCAACGGCGCTAGCCTGGCTCGCTACCGGGAACTCCATCGCGGCAGCCCAACACGCGTTGGAAACTTCTCGCGCCGCCGGACCGATCGGCTTCATGGTGCTCGGGACAGGTTTGATGTGTTTGTTTGTCCCCAAAACGATCATCTCGATCGCCGCGGGAGGGCTCTTCGGCGGCTTGGATGGAGCGTGGATTTTGACCGCGACCGCCCTGATTTCGGCGCTGACGAACTACCACATTGGTCAGTGGACATTGCCTGCAAACCGCGCCCGTCGGGGAGAAAACCAGAGCAGCATTCCCGAACAAACGCACGACGTCGATAACGACAGTCCGCAGGGCAGCGATTCTTCCCGGCAGCGTCTTCTCAACCGCATCAGCACCATGGCAAACCAGGGTGGACTGGGGTTTCACCTCGCCGTCCGGTTAACCCCCGTGCCAACCACGATCATCAGCTACACGATGGGAGCCGCCTCGGCTCGACAGGTTCCCTACGCAGTTGCGGCCGTCCTCGCATCGATCCCGCAGTGGTTGTGGGTTTACTGCGGCGCGGTTGCCGCGTCTCCCGATGAGTCCGCAATGGCGAAATCCGTCGGAATCGGCTGTTCGGTTGCCGCCGCTGTCGTGCTGTCGGTCTGGGTGCCGCGCCACGTCGCGGGCGCTCTCCAAGACGTCTGCGGTGAGCCTGGCGAATCCGAGTAGCTTTTATCAGCGTCATTTCCGGCCGACATTCTTCGACCGAGACCGACTCTATCGATCCAGCACCATGTCGATCAGGCTTTCCATCCCCATGCGGGTGTCTTTCGCGATCACGATACGATCGCCTGGACGCAACGCGTAGTCCGATTCAGGACGGACTTGTTCCGGAGCACGTTCGACAAACAACACATCCATTCTCACCCCTTCGAAACTAGTAGGTGATGAACGGTAGAGAGCCGCCTGAGCCTTGCCGAGTTTTCGCAAGACGCCAGTCTGCTTCAACAGCGTGCTGACAAACACACTCTGTCCGGTCCCGTTCTCGGACGTCGGCAGAGGCAAAACGCGAATCGGCTCTTCGGCATCCAAGATCTGCAACACGATCGAATTGTTCGCCTTGGCATTGCGGACCGCTTGGTAGGCTTCTTGCGTAAACGTGCTCGATGGCAAAGTCGCAGACGCACCGACCGGAACGTAGTTTTCCTGTTGAACATCGGCTTCGGCAGCCAATCCGGTGCCGAGCATGTTGATCGCTGGCATCTTCATCCCGCCGGCGGGAAAGACAGAGCAACCGGTCAACGAAACAGGCAGCAATGCAATCGCGGCCAACAGGCACCGCGTCGGCAGAATCGCGACAACGTTTCTCGGGATGCGAGCAATCACAAAGGCACTCGGGCGGTTGGCGTTGGACGGATGATCAGGATGCATGATTCGACTCTGCGAGCGACTGGGGGTGTCTGCGGAGGGCGTCACTGCCGGTTGCCTAGACGTGGCGGCTTGGGCAAACTTTAACGACACCCGTTGGATCGACCGTCCGCGATCAATTTCTTGATGAAATTTTGCAATTTTGCTTATCTCCCAAACGGGGGGCCACAGATTCGGGTTGCCGACTCCATCGCTGGATTGATAAAAGCACGTTCATGTCATACTCCCCACACTCCTCCAACTCACCGCACCGAAGCCGTAAACGCGGTGTGATCGGTGTGATGTTTCGAAAAGACCGGCTGCTGATTATTCGCCGGTCAATGACCGTCAACGCCCCCGGAAAACTCTGTTTGCCTGGGGGAGGTATCGAAGCGGGAGAAACTGAAGAGGAAGCCCTCGTTCGCGAAATGCAGGAAGAGATTCTCGTCGATGTGGAACCCGTTCGGTTGTGCCACCGCAGTGTGACGCCCTGGGGAACGAGGCTCGCGTGGTGGATCGCCAACATCCACGATGAGGCGGAACCCGTTCCGAATCCCGAAGAGGTCTCCGAAATCCACTGGATGACGCCGGACGACATCGCGAAAGCCTCCAACGTCTTGCCAAGCCTCCCCGAATTCATTTCCCAGTGGCGGGCCGGCCAGATCGATCTGCCGTGGAACGTTTCGGGCTGATCCGTCGGACGGCGATGAGCGGTCGAACGCGCACGCGCCCCGCTTTCCGCCTTGCTTGAAACAGGTGTTCTGCTAGGCTTACGTGCCTTGCATGTTGGGGAGGCAGTAACTCCTCGCAAATCGAAATACCAATTTTGTCCGAATTTTGTCCAAAAATCAGACGAGGAGAATGAACTAGGTGGGTACTAAGAGAACTGGAAAAGGCCGTCGCAAAGTGGGAAGAAAGAAACGACGAATGCGGGCAAAGATTCGTCACCGCAAGAAATAATTGCTGCGTTTGGCCACTGAGATGCGTCGATTCGATTAAATTCGGGTCTATTCAACCTCCACGAATCGACGCTTTTGGGTGGAAACGCGATGCCCAGTCCTTCTATTCACGATTTACTGGGCTTGCCTGCCGACGTCACCCGTCCCAACGCCTACCAAATTATGGGGTTGGAACTGGGGGAACCGGATCCTCAAAAGATCCAGTCGGCGATCCAAGACCGAGTTCGCCTTCTCAAAAAGTCGAAGGCAGCTACCTCGGCAGAAGTCTGGCAAAAAGCCGCCCGAGCGGTCCAAACTGCTCAGAAAATACTGTGTGATCCGCAACAAAAGGCCGCTCTCGACGCGCAGTACGGCATCATCAACGAGGTGCCTTCAGAACCGGAAGAGCCCGTCGATCCCCTGGCCGCTCTTTTGCCCTCGGCGAAAAAAAAATCGCAGCCACCGGCATCCGCACCCGCGTCGACACCGGACTCGTTCGTCGCGTCGGAACCTGCCGCATCGGACGGCGTCGTCGACGCTCCCGATCCGCCGTCGGTTGAAACGTCCTTACGCCCCCAAGTCCCGGTTTCTCCGGCACCGGTTCCCGACCTGAGTCCGTCGACTCAAATCGACACTCGGCCGCAAATCAAATCCCGACGAACGTCTCGCCGTCGGCGTTCCTCGAGCGGCAATCTCATTTTCGGCTCACTCGTACTCGGGCTGTTGCTACTCATCGTCGGTGGATTCGCCTTCGTGTTTCTCAATGGTGGCGGCATTGTTGTCGTTAACAACGAAAACGGTTTCGCCATCAACGCAGCGACGGAGAATGCCCCAAACCGATCGGCACCGAGCACTCGCGCCCGCCCGATTGACAACGACGGGGTCATGACGCGTCCCCGACGGGGCGGCGTGGAAGGCCCCGACCTGGGCAGTCCCGATTTAGATGGTCCCGACTTTGACCTACCGTCGATGCCAAACTCATCCGGCGGCAACTCGATGACTGGCAACTCGATGACTGGCAACGCAGCTATGGAGACGCCTAGCATCGGCCAATCAACCGGCCCTTCCATGAGCGACTCCGCAGGGTCGGCTCCCGCGATGACAATGCCCGACTCGTCGATGGACTCGACGTCGGATGCAACATCTGAATCGATGATGGCGTCAGCAAACGGGCAATCCCCTCCGAGTTCTTCCACTCCACCGGCAAACTCCACGCCCGACGCACCTCAACCGCCATCACCGCAGGAAATCGAAAACGCCGAAAAGGCGATCGCGGCTTCACGAATCGCGATTGTTCAACGGAATTGGGCCGCGATGAAGTCGCTCGCCGAAACGGCCGAAGAAAAAGCGGTTACCGACACTCAGAAACAAACCGCCGAAACGCTTTACCAATTCGCTGATCTGGCGACTTACTACCGCGGCGCGATTCAACGAGCGATGGCGGACCTGGTCTCCGGCAACGAAATCAAACTGACCGACACGATGACCTTCTTGGTACAACGATCGAGCGCCGACGAAATCACGCTGTATCGCAACAAACGCCAATACGAATACACGTTTGAAGAAGTCCCGTTGAGCGTAGCTCACGCACTCGCGCCCTTCCAACTCGACGTGTCATCCCCGGAAGGCAAAGCTGCCAAAGCGGCCTTCCAGTCCATCTCTGAAAAAGCCACCCCGGGCCACCGGGCCGAATCGGTGAAAATTCTGGGTGACCTTGAAAAGGTCGAAGGGGCCGACCCGACACGTCTCGCCCAATTCGTCGAGTCGTTGACCGACTGAATCCTTACGCCAATCTCCCTCATAACACGGGGGGCGATGACGAATACGAAGGATTTCAACGTCCTCGCGATATTCCGGCCCATCACTGCGACAGTTCGCACAGGCAGTCCAGGTTTGCTCACTGCGACATTATGTGTGGTCGATAAGCAGTTCTAAATTGACGGTGGACGAGTACGATGAATCGCTGATTTCAGGACAATCGGCCCCGCTCTCCGGGAGAAAGCGTTCGATGCGATTTGCGATATTGCTTTCCGTCTCCACGGGACTGTGCCTCCTATTCCTCCCCTCCGCCTGTTGCCTGGTCGTCGGCGCCGACGTCGCTCCTCCGACGTTTGACATCACGCTGCGTAATTCCGACGACTCGGCTCGCGTGACTCAGGACGACGCGTCAGTCGTGTTGTCACTGCAGAGTCCGCGGGGAATCGGCAACGCCACGGTGCGTCGGCGAGATTCGGCATGGCCGCAAAGGATGACCGTTCGTTTGCATTTGCGTGGGTTGGAGAAGTTCCAACTCAGCAATGGATCGCTCACGCTTCACGCGTCGGTTTCGAGCGACGGTTCGATACGTTCCTGGCAAGACGGCGACGAAAAGAAATTGTTCAATGCCAAGAGTCCGTACTGGATGAACATCAAACGCGCCGAGCACAAACGTACCGACCAAACACAGCCTTCAAAAACAATCACCGTCCCCATATTTGAACTCACTGTTCCGCCAGCCTTGGTTGCGCAGTCCCCCGAAGAACTCACCATCAGTTGGATTGACTTCCATCGAAACTGAAACGCACGACTTCGCCATCCACTATTTCATCACCCATCCGCAACGACTCGGACATGTCCGAATTTCTATCCCGTGAAACGAACTCTCTAGACACCGGTCCACAAACATTGCCCGGTTCCTCGCAGTCTCTCGGATCAGGGATGCAACTGTTTAGGAAACAACCATGACACGAAAGGCTTTGGTAACCGGCGCGAGCGGTTTCATCGGACAACACCTAGCCAAGTACTTGCGGCAGATCGGTTGGGATGTGCGTTGCCTCGTTCGGCCGACATCGAATAAGGCACCGTTTGAGAAAGACGGCTTTGAGCTGATCGAAGGATCGCTATCGGATCTGGAATCGCTGCAACGCGCGGTCGAGGGCACCGACGCCGTCTTTCACCTCGCCGGTGCCACCAAAGCTCTTCGCAAGAAAACACTTTGGGATGTCAACGAGAGCGGCTCACGCTTGCTCGCCCAGGCCTGTGCCGACGCGCGAACGCCGCCAACGCTCGTGGCGGTTTCCTCACTCGCCGCCGGCGGTCCGCTGGTTGCAATGAAACCGGGCGAAGATGTCCCGCAAACGTATCGCCTCGGTCGATACCGCGTTCGCCGCGAAACCGACCCGACCGAACCGGTGTCCAACTACGGCCGCAGCAAACTCGCCGGTGAACGAGCAATCGCCGCTTTTGCCGATCAAGTCCCGATCAGCATCGTTCGCCCACCGATTGTGATCGGCCCCGGCGACCGCGACGGTTTTGAGATGTTTCGTACTATCTCAACGATGGGTTTGCATTTGGTTCCCGGTTGGTGGCCGTCATTGTTCTCGGTCATCCACGTCGAGGACCTCGCTCAAACCCTCGCGACGGTTGCCGTGCATGGAGAACGCTGTTCACCGCGAACCGGTTGCCTGGAACACGCTCGGGAAGCAACTCCCGACGAATACGGCCAAGGGGTCTATTTCGTCAGTGATCCCGAAACGGTCACCTACGCCGAACTAGGAAAGATGATCGGTCGCGCGATCGGAAAGACAAAGGTCCGCTGCATCCAGGTTCCACCACGCGTCGTCCGGGCCACAGCAATGATTAACCAAGGACTGAGCTACCTGCGCGGCAAACCGCATATTCTCGGAGTCGATAAATCGCGCGAGGCGATCGCCAACGGCTGGGCATGTGATCCGGGCAAGCTATTGCGAGCCGGTGAATTGCAATTAAAGAATGACTTGCAGACACGCCTCAATCAGACCGCGTCGTGGTATCGTGAGCACGGCTGGCTGTGAGTCGCGGCGAAGTGCACACACGTGGAAGTGTTTGTCTCGCGTCGCAATTGTTCCAGGACTCACCGATCCGATGAAACCTATTCTGTTCGTTCGATGAGATCCTGCTGCGAGCACCACGAATGACTGATATCTGCATCGTTGGCGGCGGAATCGTCGGGCTCGCCACCGCGTACGCGATTCACCAAAAAGCCCCTGGGACTCGGATCACGGTCCTGGAAAAGGAACACACAACCGCTTTGCATCAATCGGGCCGAAACTCGGGCGTGCTGCATACCGGGATCTACTATCGCCCCGGCTCGCTGAAAGCGACGACGTGCCGAAACGGCAAACTGGCCATGCAACAGTTCTGCCAGGAGAACGGAGTCCCCTTCGAAATTTGCGGCAAAGTGATCGTGGCAACCGATGAATCCGAGGTTCCGCGTCTCGATTCCATTTTGCAGCGTGGCGTGGCCAACGGAGTCGATTGCCACAAGATCGACGCCAAAGAACTCAGCGAGATCGAACCTCACGCCCGAGGCGTCGCCGCCATTCGCGTTCCGGAGGCGGGCATCGTCGATTACCCCGAGGTCTGCCGGAAGCTCGCCGGACGTTTAACCGATTCGGGAAACGAAGTGCGTTTCAATTTCCAGGTCCGTCAAATCGAAACCCACGCAAGTTCCGTCACACTACGCGATGCCCACGACACCATCGAAGCCGACCGGGTCGTCAATTGTGCGGGACTCTACAGTGACCACCTCGTGCGTCTCGCCGGGAGCCAACCGACCGCTCGGATCGTTCCGTTTCGCGGCGAGTATTACGAGTTGCGTCCGGAGTTCCGGCACCTTTGTCGGAACCTGATCTATCCGGTTCCGGATCCAATGTTTCCGTTTCTCGGCGTACACTTCACGCGTATGATCGATGGCAATGTGGAGTGTGGCCCCAACGCGGTGTTGGCTCTCGCGAGGGAAGGTTACGACTGGACAACAATGCGACCGAGCGAACTGCTGGCTTCGTTGTCTTACGGCGGGTTCCAACGGCTCGCCCGGAAACACTGGCGGATGGGTGCCGGCGAGGTTTGGCGATCGCTTTCGAAGACTGCGTTCGTCACCGCGCTGCAAAGATTGATTCCCGAAATTCGTCCCGAACACGTGGTCCCATGCCGGGCGGGCGTCCGCGCTCAGGCGGTAACCGCCGAAGGACAACTCGTCGATGATTTTCAGATTCAAACCACCGGACGTATCTCACACGTGATCAACGCTCCGAGCCCGGCGGCGACCGCTTCGCTGCAGATCGGACGACACATTGCCGACGAAGTTCTGCATCTTTAACGCTGCTCTTCACGATAGCTCGCAGGCATTCGCGAGCACAGTTTCACCGTGAAACCGAACGCGCCGCTTTGAACGGCGAGACGGTTTTGGATTCATGATGGTGATCGAAGATGCCGATCACAACGACTGGAGCGCCTTTACTCGCGCGCCGCGTGCCATTGAATCCGGGGGGAGTCATGAGAGATCGTTCTGAAAACAGGGTCCAGCGCCGACGTGCGTTGACGCTCGGTGTCGCCGTCTTGGCGTCGGCGTCAAGCGTTTGCCGGCACGCCGGAGCGGACAGGCCTTCCGCGGTCATTCAAGCCGGAGGCGGCGTTGCCCAAGAGCGTGCGTCGATCGTTTCCCGCGTGTTCCGATTGCCTCCCGTCGACGACGAAGTCGAACAGGTCGTCGTGACGGCGATCGCGGTGGACCCCCGTGGTGAGTTCTTGGCGGTCGCCGGTGACGACCACGTCATCCGAATTTTGAACGCGGAAACCTTTGACGTCGTTCGAGTTCTCGGCGAAGGCGGATCCGAAAAATCCACCAATCCCGGTCACTTTGACTGGATCCGAACGATGGCTTTTGACGCGTCCGGAACACGATTGGTTTCGGCAGGCAACGACGGACAGATGATTCTGTGGGATCGTCGTCGCGATTTCACCGTCCTGCAAGAGATCGATTCAGCCCCCGCGCTCGCGTGCGTGCGTTTCGCCGGTTCGGGAAAACAGATCGCTGCGGTCGGGTTTGATTCTCAGGTCTTCTTGATCGGCAAAACAGTCAGTTCGATGCCGAAACTCCGTTGCCACTGTGTCGACCTGCGTTGCTGTGCGTATCGCGACGACGGTCGGATGCTGGCCGTGGCCGGGCGTGATGGACACGTTCATTTGTTCGATCCGTTAACCGGAAAAACCCTGAACGAAAAACGCCTTCACTCCGCCCGCATCCGCGATATCGCGTTCATGCCGAACTCGAATGTTCTCGTGAGCGTGGGCGAAGACGGCGAGATCATGCGGTTCGACACCGCCGGCCAAACGCTGCTGTCGCGACAACGGATCACCTCGGGGCGTTTGTTTTCGCTGGCGATCGTGGACAGCGATCTGCTAGCGACCGCCGGCAGCGACGACGAAATTCACCTGGTGCGGTTAAACGAAGACGACCAGCGACTCTTTCCGATTGCGACTCTGAGCGGTCATGTCGGATCGATTTCGACATTGGTGGTCAACAACGGAACTCTGGTTTCGGGTGGCTTTGATGCAACGCTCAGGCGTTGGGATTTGGCTCAAATGGCGAGCCCCGAGAGCAAGATTGCTCTCGGCAATGACGCGGACAACGGCAGTCTGACCCCAACCCCTCGGTAGAGAAATCTGCGGCACAGGGAGGTGCCCGGCGTGATCTGGAAACACATCGAAAACATCTGCAGCGGACTCGGAATTGCCAGCAGCAAGCGGTCGCGACTGCGCGAACCGTCGGCCTCGAGCATGCACACCCGCCGCGGACATCTGAGCAAACTGATCGCCGCTTCATCGCAGCGCCCCGGGGTACACTCTCGGAACATGCGAGTCGAGTCGCTCGAAGAGCGACGCCTGATGGCGGCCGATCCGATTCATGTCGGAGTCGTTTACCTCGAAACCGACTATCTCGAAACCGACGTGGGTAGTGACTCTGCCGGTGATAAATTCATTCTCTCGTTCACCGGGGGTGCGCCGGGAACGAAGCTGACCGAACTGCGGATCATCACCGACAAAGATGGCGACGGCATTAGTGTTGGTGACCCCATTTTCGATACCGAGGCAGGTGGTCGTGGTAAAAACGGTTTCCATGACTTTGAATTGGTTCCCGGTCAATCCGAAGTGGTCGAAGTCGAGGTAGTCGACGGTGGACAGGAACTGATCCTTCGCCCGGAAGACTTCCAGGCGGGCGATCAACTCGTCTTCACGCTCGACGTCGACGAAGTCCTGCGGAACCTGGAGGACCTCGAGCAATTCAACCAACGGCTCGACGTGATCACGTCGGGACAGGAGTTCCAAGATTCGATTCTCGAAGCCGTCTTCGAAGCCCCCAATTACTACGAAGCGTCGGCCGATTCGATCTTCCTGAATGACTATGGCGATCCCAAAGCCGACTTTGGACTGAACCTGCCGCCCGACGAGAGTGATGACGCCGAGAGTTTGCCGAACCGATCGGCCGCCGCTGTTGCGAGCGTGACGCAAACCCCGCGTCCGGCCTCGGTGGGCGGTTTCGTCTATCGCGACGACAACGATTCGGGAACCAAAGACCCCGGCGAAGTCGGCTTGGGTGGCGTCCTGATTCGCCTCGAACCGATCGACACGATCGCACCGCAAGCAACCCTGACGACCACCACGGCAGCGGACGGCTCTTACCAATTCAACAACGTGATGCCGGGCACCTACCGGATTGTCGAAGTCGACCAACCTGAAGACCTCGACGACGGCAAAGACGCCGCCGGAACGATCTCGGGGCGAGTGGTCGGGTCGGCCGTGAATCCCGGTGACGAAATCGTGGGCGTCGTACTCAACGGCGGCGACGCGGGGGTCAACTACAACTTTGGTGAACTGCCGCTCGGATCAATCGGAGGCTTTGTTTTCCTCGCCGCACCGGGCGCTGATTGCGACGGCGATCATGACGACGGCGACAGCACGCCGTTGCCGGACGTCGAAATCCGGTTGATTGACGAGAACGGAAACGTCGTCGAGACGACCTACACCGCGGCCGACGGGAGCTACCGATTTGACGACCTTCACAAAGGCGTCTACAGCATCGTCGAAGTCACGCCGGAAGGACTGATCGACGGCGGCGCTCACCCCGGCGATATTCAAACGCTCGCATCAAATGTGCTAGTAGGAATCGGATCCGCAGTGGACGGCGGAACGATCACTCACGTCGAATTGCCATCCGGCGGTCAGGGCGAGTCGTACAACTTCTGCGAAGCCGCACCGGGTTCGATCTCCGGACAGGTCTACCACGACCGTGACAACGATGGCGTTAGGGATGCCGGCGAAGAAGCCATCGGCGATGTTTCCTTGGACCTGGTGGATGCGAGCGGAACGGTCGTCGCGTCGACTCAAACGAACTCTCAGGGGCAATACATCTTCGATGACTTGCCTCCGGGAACCTACTCGGTCATCGAAACGCAACCGTCCGGGTACATCGACGGGAAGGACCGCGTCGGGACGATCGGTTCGGCGCAGAGCGGTCGACTCGGTGCCGACAACGACTCGCTCGTCGACATCGTGCTGCGGCAGGGATTGCACGGAGTCAACTATGACTTCGGCGAACGCCAAGTCGCCTCCATCAGCGGTCGTGTTCACGTCGACCTCGACGAAGACTGCCAACTCGACCCGAACGAGACCACTCTCGCGGGCGTCGTCATCGAACTGAAGGACGAGAGCGGCAAAACGATCGCGACGACGCAAACAGATGCGTTGGGAATGTATTACTTCGACAACTTGCTGCCCGGCACGTACAGCGTCGTCGAACAACAACCGGCGGGTTACTTCGAAGGTGGCGCCACGGTCGGTTCCGCAGGCGGTGTGCTCGACGGCACCAACCGAATCGAACAAGTAACGCTCACGTCGGGCGAAAATGCGACGGATTACGATTTCTGTGAACGCCCACCGGCTGACCTTTCGGGAGTCGTCTATGTCGACCGCGATGCCGACTGCGTTCGTGATGCGAACGAGGAAGGTCTCGAAGGCGTTCTGATCGAACTGATCGATTCGTCAGGAAACGTCGTCGCGAGCACTACCACCGACTCAAACGGGCAATACCGGTTTACCAATCTCCGCGCCGGAGATTACCTCGTCCGCGAAACACAACCTGACGGCTACTTCCACGGCGGACAAACCGCGGGTAGCCACGGTGGCGACGATTCGGTCACCGACCGCATTTCAGCGATCCCGGTCGGTTGGGGTGAAACGCTGACCAACTACAACTTCTGCGAGGTACTGCCCGCGGAAATTTCAGGGATTGTCTACGTTGATCGCGACAACGACTGCGTGCGAGACAGCGGCGAGGAAGGCCTCGCGGGCGTCTTGATCGAACTGATCGACAGCAGCGGCAACGTCGTCGACTCAACGACCACCGACGCCAACGGCAACTATTCGTTCACCAACCTAGAAGCCGGCGAGTATGTCGTTCGCGAGACGCAACCGGAAGGATACTTCCACGGCGGCCAAACGGCCGGCAGCAAAGGCGGCGACGATTCGGTCGCCGATCGCATTTCAGCGATCCCGGTCGGATGGGGCGAGACGCTGACCAACTACAACTTCTGTGAAGTCTTGCCTTCGGAGATTTCAGGTGTTGTCTATGTCGACCGTGATGAAGACTGCTTCCGCGACAGCAACGAGGAAGGACTCGCGGGCGTTCTCATCGAACTTCTTGATAGTTCGGGAACCGTTATTGCCACGACGACCACCAATTCGTTGGGCGAGTATTCGTTCACGAACCTGCGTGCGGGCGAATACCAAATCCGCGAAACGCAGCCCGCCGGATACTTCCATGGCGGACAGGTCGCCGGCAGCAAGGGAGGCGACGACTCCGTGGCCGACCGCATTTCGGCCATCCCGGTCGGATGGGGAGAGAGCCTCGTCAACTACGACTTCTGCGAGTTGCTGCCGTCGGAGATTTCCGGGGTCGTCTATGTCGATACCGACCGCGATTGCTTCCAAGACCCCGACGAGATCGGACTCGGCGGCGTGCGGGTCGAACTCTACAACGATGCAGACCAACTGATCGCGTTCACGCTGACCGCGAACGACGGCAGTTACAGTTTCACAAACCTTGAAAAAGGAAACTACACCGTTCGCGAGATCCAACCCGAAGGTTATTTCCACGGCGGACAAGTCGCCGGTAGCGGCGGCGGGGATGACTCGGTCGACGACGTGATCTCGCAAATCGCATTGGCGTCGGGACAATCTCTGACACGCTATGACTTCTGCGAATTGCCCCCGGCAACGATCTCCGGGAAGGTCTGGAGCAACCTGGATCTCGACCAAGAGTTTGACGAGAACGAATCTCCGATCCCTGGCGTCGTGATCGAACTGCGGGACGAATCCGGCAACGTCATCGCGACCACGCAAACCGATGCGGACGGGTGCTATGAATTCACCGGCCTGCGTCCCGGTCGGTATCAGGTCAAAGAGTATCAACCCGAGGGATACTTCCACGGCGGGCAAACGATTGGAACGCTCGGCGGTCGCCTGCTGCAATTCGACTTGATCGGCGAGATCGATGTCGAAGGCGGAGAACACGGAACGCAATACAACTTCCCCGAAGTCCCGCCGGTCACCATTTCCGGTTACGTCTTCCAAGACGGCGACGCACTCGTTCTCAGTGAAACGCCCGACCCGGCCGACCTACGAGACTATCGCGACGGGCAACTGACCAGTGACGATGTCCGACTCGGGGGAGTCACGCTCGAACTGCGCGACGTCTTTGGCGTTGCGATTGATCCGGCCATCGATCAACTCGGCAACTCGTCGTCCGACGTGATCCGCGTCACCACGGATGAAAACGGCTACTACGAGTTCACCGGCCTGCGACCTCGGATCGTTTACTCCGTGTACCAAACGCAACCGACCGGCTACGTCGATTCGCTCGATACGGCAGGGACCACCGGCGGTCTGGCAATCAACGCCGCGGACTTCCCCGACGTCGGTGCCCTCGATACGTTCATCTCGAGATTGGCCGAAGGCGGTGACCCGAAATTCGACGCGATTTTCAACATCCAAGTCGATCCGGGACAAACCAGCACGAGCAATAACTTCAGCGAGATCGTGATCGAAGAACCGCCCGTCGTACCACCTCCGGCCGACGAAGACCCTGCACCCGAGGCACCAATCACACCGATCGAAACCTTCGACCCGGTCGTGCCCGTGGAAGCCTACTGGCAACCGCAAAACATCACCCGGCCCATGCTGGCCGACGACGAATGGGAAGTCAGTTGGCACCTCAGCGTGATCAACGGCGGGTTCCCCCGCGGTCAAGGCACCGAGTCAGCGATGATGGCGTTGAGCGATGGACGTTTGCAGATTCAGCAGGCGACCTATCGTGGCGCCGACGACGCAAACGGAGCTGCCGTTGGCAAACTGCCCGACGTGCTTCTCGAAGTCAACCTGTCGAAAGGTCGTTGGCAAATCACGCCGAGCAGCGCGAACACGATGCAAGCCCTTTCGGCGAACACCCAAAGTCTCTCGGCAGAGAACAGTGACGATTCCATCCGCCTCGGCCACGAAGACGCGACCGCGTTGACGGGCGACTTCGATGGTGACGGTGTCGACGAAGCCGTGCTGTTTATCAACGGTCAATGGTTCGTCGACCTCAACGGCGATGGCCAGTGGGACGCGGGCGATCTATGGGTTCGCCTCGGCACCGAACTCGACCGTCCTGTCGTCGGTGACTGGGACGGGGACGGCAAAGACGATGTCGGGATCTTTGGTCGACGTTGGCAAAACGATGCCGAACGAATCCGACAGGACCCCGGCTTGCCTGACCCCGCCAACCATCGACGACGTCAACTCCGACGCGAAGACCTCGTTCACCGCGAACTCACCGAAGAAGAGAAACAACAACGTCTGTTGCTCAGAGGTGAAGACGGCCAGTGGCTCGCCGATGCGGTCGATCACGTGTTCCAATACGGCGAACAAGTCGACACCCCGATCGCAGGTGACTGGAACGGCGACGGCATCGATCAGATCGGTGTCTTCCGCAGCGGTCAATGGATGCTCGACGAAGACGGCGACGGGCGATGGACCAGCAAAGACCGACCGAAAACATTCGGCCGTCCTGGTGACGAACCCATCGTCGGTGACTTCAACGGCGACGGCATCGACGAGATCGGCGTCGTCCGCGGCGACCTGTGGATCATCGATACCGATGGCGATCGCCGGATCACCGGAAACGACAAACAAATCCGAGTGCCTCGACCGAGCGGTGATTCCCAACCGATCGCGGGCGACTTCGACGGCGACGATATCGACGATCCAGGCTACTACCAAGCCGCCGGCTAACCGTAGAACAACCGTCCTTCGCCAATCAACGGCATGCTGACATCAATCGCCTCGCACGCTCTCCCCGGACGTTGCCAGGCGAACGATACTCCGCACCATGTCGCGTATGTAGGCAACGACGACTTCGAATACACCGATTCGGTGAAGCAGATCGATAAGCCGACAACGCTCGCCTATTTGCCGAGTTGACGCCGGCGGTATTCCGATGGCGACGTGTTCATGATCCGTCGAAAGCTACGGCTGAAGTGAGCATGATCGAAAAAGCCGCAGGCGTGCGCGATCTGCGAAATCGTCTGCTCTGTCTCGGTCAACAAACGTGCGGCGTTCTCAACCCGAACCCGAAGTAAGTACTGCCGTGGCGAGGAACCGAACGCGTGACGAAACCGACGTTCGAATTGACTCACCGACAATCCCGCCTTCTCGGCGAGTTGCGACGTCGTGAGCGCCTGCTCGTAATGTAAATGCAGATGCTCCACCACTAGCGAAAACGCGTCCGCGTCGGCCGACTGTTCGCGCAGTTGTTCGATCTGCCGCGAAAAGCCTGCGATCCCGATCACCACGCCACGTCGATTTCGCAGCGGAACTTTGCTGGTCATCACCAAACGCGGCGACCCTTCGGATTCCGGAGCACTCTCAATCCGATTGACGAGCGGCTCGCCCGATCGCATCACGACCTCGTCATCGGCCCGATACTCTTCGGCACGCTGTTTTGGAAAGAAGTCATAGTCGGTAAGGCCGATCGCCTGGTCCTGCGACGAAACCCCACAATATTCGCACCCGCGACGGTTCAACGCGATAAACCGCCCCTGCCGGTCTTTGACGAAAAACGAAACGCCCGGCAGTAATTCGAATAGCTGGTTCATCTGCCCAAATCCATCGAGTTGGGCAAAGAACTTCTCTCTCGCATCGGCATCTTTCATGCGTCTAATTTACACAGCCATCACGCATTGATGCAAGACAATGCCGGTTGATCGGTCAATAATGTCGCACCAGTGGCCTGCTAGAGCACCACGCGGCCCGCAAAAGCACTACTGCCGATTACTGATTTCGCCTGGAGCTGAGACTTTGAGAAACCGTCTTCGAACGATACCAATCGCCCTCGCCATGGCCGTAACGATGCTGGGATGGTCGCACGCCCGGGGTAGCGACATTGATTTCAATCGCGACGTGCGTCCGATCCTGTCGGACAAATGTTACTTCTGCCATGGCCCCGACGAAGAGAACCAAAAAGCCGGATTGCGGCTGGACGTTCGCGACGACGCCATTGACGCGATCGAGTCAGGCGAGATTCTCGATCGCATCACGAGCGACGACGAAGACTACTTGATGCCGCCTCCCTCATCCAACCTCTCGTTGACCGACGAGGACAAACAGACCATCGCAAAGTGGATCGAGGAAGGTGCTCAGTACGACGGGCACTGGGCGTTCGAACCGCTGCCCGCGAAAGTCGACGTCCCCAAACCCGAGCAAGACGAGTGGTGCCGACAACCGATTGACCGTTTCGTTTTGCAAAAGATGAACGACGCCGGGCTGACTCCCGCCCGGGAAGCCGACCCGTTGATTTGGCTCCGCCGGGTAACACTCGACCTGACCGGACTGCCTCCCACACCGTCTCAGGTCGAACGGTTTGAAAAGGCAGTATCCAAAGACAAGGCGGTATCCAAAGACACCGAAGACGCCTACCAAACCGCCGTCGCGGAACTGCTCGCATCGCCCGCGTTTGGCGAACACATGGCCGTCGCGTGGCTCGACGCGGCACGCTATGCCGATTCCTACGGCTATCAATCGGACAAACTCAACACCCAGTGGCCGTACCGCGATTGGGTCGTCGACGCGTTCAACAAAAACCTCCCCTACGACGAGTTTCTTACCTGGCAACTCGCCGGTGACCTGCTCGACAATCCGACTCGCGAACAACGTTTGGCAACCGCGTTCAACCGAATCCATCGGCTCAACAACGAGGGCGGCGCTGTCTTTGAGGAGTGGCGTATCGAAAACGTCGCCGACCGTGTTCAAACATTCGGCACCGCAATCCTCGGCCTCACGCTCGAGTGCTGCCGCTGCCACGACCATAAGTACGATCCGATTCCGATGAAGGATTTCTATTCCTTGTCGGCTTACTTCAACTCGATCGACGAAAGCGGCGTATACGACCGAACCGAAAAGGTGCCAGCGCCATCACTTCTGCTGCCGACCGACGAACAACAAACCGCGTTCGAACTGGCTCAACAGGAACTCCGCGCCGCCGAAGAGCGTTACGCGGAAGAATCCGAACGCGCGAAAGATCGCTACGTCACGTGGAAGGAAGCCAACCCGTCCGCCACCGCGAGCCTGCCTGATCTACGCCTCGCGTTATCGTTCGACCGAAACTACGACAAGACTCTCAAGAGCGTCTATCATCCGTCGCAGTCCGATCGCAGTTGGACGTCGATGCCGGACCTCGTCGCAGTCGATGACATCGCCATCCCTCGGCTCAAAACTGAATTGGCGGCCGATCGCCTCGAGGAACCAGACGGCGACGACGCACTCCCGCGACTTGCACTCTCGCTCGACGGGGAACGTGGCATCACGACCTCCGGCATCGAACCGCTCGACCGTTGGACACCGTTCTCTCTCGTGGTCACTCTTCGCGAGACCAAACGCGTGGCCGAACGCAGCCTGATCGCCCACCACACACGCGGTACCGATTGTGGCTACAACGGTTGGGACCTGACGCTCGTGGACGGTTACCTCGAATCGCGGATGTATCGTGTCTGGCCCGGCAACGCGATCGGTGTGCGAACCCAAGAACGCATTCCGGTCGATCAGTGGCTGCAGATCTCCGCAACATATGACGGTTCTTCCAAAGCCGCCGGGTTACAGTTGTTCCTCAACGGCGAACCGCTCGAAACCACCGTCCTTCGCGACCAGATCAAAAAGTCAGCGAACGTCAAAGTCGACCACGGAGGCGAGTTTGTCGTTGGACAACGTTTCCGAGCCCGCGGACTCGACGGCGGTCTGATCGATGACGTTCGGTTGTACACGCGAGCATTGACCGAGAACGAACTTCGGTATCTCGCGACCGGAGAAACCCGACCGGTATCACAGGCGACCTACATCTCCGCAATCGACGAACCGGCCCGCAAAGCATGGGAAGCGCTGAACGATGCACGTCACGCGTATGTCATGGCGGAAGAAGTCATGAACGAAGTTCCGATCATGCACGAGACGGACGAACCTCGCCCCGCCCACTTGCTCGCCCGTGGCCAATACGACGCCCCCAAAAACGAGCAAACTCGAGTCGAACGCGCGGTTCTCTCGAGCCTACCGGTTGCTTTCCCTGAAGGCGTCCCCAACGACCGACTCGGGTTGGCTCAATGGGTGACCGATCCGACGCATCCGTTGACCGGGCGTGTCGCGGTGAACCGATTCTGGGGCAACTTCTTCACCGATCCTCTCGTCCACACGCCCGAGAACTTCGGCCTGCAAGGCGACCTGCCGACGCATCCCGAGCTACTCGATTGGCTCGCCCGCGATTTCATCGACAGCGATTGGGACGTCAAACGGCTATGCCGAAACATCGTCCTGTCGTCGACCTACCGTCAACGCTCCGCGGTCACGACGCAAAAGATCGCCGCCGATCCGACCAACCGTTTGCTATCGCGAGGCCCCGCGCACCGACTCGCCGCGGAACAAATCCGAGACATCGCCTTAGCGAGTTCGGAACTGATTAACCTCACACGCGGTGGGCCACCGGTTTCGCCTTACCAGCCCGGCGAAGACCTTTGGCGAGAATCCAACGGCATGTCGCCTCCCTATCAACAGTCGGTCGGCAAAGCTCTTTACCGACGGTCGCTGTATTCGGTTTGGAAACGCACCGCGCCGCTACCGAACATGCTGACGTTCGACGCCACCACCCGCGAGGTCTGCTCCGTCAAACGGTCTCGCACGAACACGCCACTGCAGGCCCTCGTTTTGCTCAACGACGTTCAGTTCGTCGAAGCCGCACGTGCGTTGGCCGAGCAAGTCCTCTCTACGAGTGACCAGACCGCGAGAATCGACGACGCCTTCTTACGTCTGACGGGACGGCACCCGAATCAACGTGAGCTGGAGATCCTCGTGAACCAGTTGAGGAGCGAACGAGAGTACTTCGCAAACAACCGCGACGCGGCGGTTGACTTTATCAAAATCGGCGAATCCCAACCGGACGCCGACTTGGACCCGGTCGAACTCGCAGCAACTACTGCCGTTTGCCAAACCATCCTGAACCTCGACGCAACCATTTGGAAACGATAAAGGCGGCCCCACCATGACCATCTCATTCAACGCAAACCAACAACACCCGATGACGGCCAACCGCCGTATCTTTCTGCGCAACGGTTGCACCACCTTAGGCAGCGCCGCGTTAGCAACCCTAATGGGGAAAACCGGACTCGCGTCCCCCGCACCTTCGCCGGCGGCCAACACACCGTCGCCGATGTCGGGAACCCACTTCGCCCCCAAAGCCAAACGGGTCATCTACCTGTTCCAATCGGGAGGCCCCGCGCAGCAAGACCTGTTCGATTACAAACCGATCCTCAACAAGATGAATGGCGAGGAACTGCCCGCGGCCGTACGGGGCGAACAACGCCTCACCGGGATGAGCGTGAACCAGTCCTCGTTGCCTTTGGCCGGGTCCCACTTCAAATTCTCTCAGCATGGTGAGTCCGGAGCATGGCTTAGTGACCTGTTGCCACATCACCGCGAGATCGTCGACGACGTTTGCTTCATCAAATCGATGAACACCGAAGCGATCAACCACGACCCCGCAATCACCATGTTCCAAACCGGCTCGCAAATCGCCGGACGCCCGTCACTCGGTTCGTGGTTGTCGTACGGACTCGGCAGCGAAAACGAAGACCTGCCCGCGTTCATCGTCCTTGTCTCGGCGGGTCAGGGCGGCCAACCGCTTTACGCACGACTGTGGGGCAACGGTTTCCTTGACTCGAAGTATCAAGGCGTGCAGTTCCGTGGTGGCAACGATCCGGTTCTCTATCTGTCAAACCCCTCCGGCATCACCCGGCCCCATCGCCGGGCACAACTCGATGCGATCAACAAACTGAATCAGCATCAGTATCAAACCGAACTCGATCCTGAAATCGAATCGCGAATCGCACAGTATGAAATGGCGTTCCGCATGCAAGCGAGCGTTCCGAGCGTGACGGACTTTTCCGACGAACCCGAGTCGACGTTTGAATCTTATGGCGACGACGCCCGCAAACCAGGAACCTTCGCCGCCAATAGTTTGCTCGCCCGCCGTCTGGCCGAACGCGATGTTCGGTTCATCCAGTTGTACCACCAAGGGTGGGATCAACACTCCAACCTGCCCAAAGCGATTCGTGGGCAAGCTGCCGAAACCGACCAAGCCTCCGCTGCTCTGATCAAAGACCTCAAACAACGCGGCATGCTCGACGACACACTCGTCATTTGGGGTGGTGAGTTCGGTCGAACGTCCTATTCGCAGGGTGTCCTCACCCCGGACAACTACGGACGTGATCACCACCCACGTTGCTTCACCACGTGGATGGCCGGCGGCGGTGTTAAACCGGGGATGAGTTACGGAGCAACGGATGAGTTCGGGTACAACGTTGTCGAAAACGGAGTCCATGTGCACGACTTCAACGCCACCATCCTGCACCTGCTCGGTATCGATCACGAACGTTTGACGTACAAGTACCAAGGACGACGTTTCCGTCTGACCGACGTGCACGGCCACGTCATTGATCCGATCCTCGCCTAAACAATGTTCCGCCTATCACGTCGAGTCATCGTCCCTTGGTGGCCGCGACCTTCTGATCGTTTGTCTACGCTCGGATGTTTCTTCATTCACATTGAGTTACGATAACGCCGTCTCCACCAACATCGGTGGGCTAACCCAGGCTGTTTTGAAACAAGGAAACATCAATGACCAGGCGGCAACTTCAGGTATCGTTTCTTACCGCGCTACTGACAACCATCGTTGGCGGAATCCAATCGGTTGAGAACCGGGCGAGTGCTGATGCAGCAGTTTCGGCTGCCCCGCAAGTCCCCATCGTTGTGGAAGCAGAAAGTTTCACAAGGCAACGAGAGGACGACGTTAGGCAATGGCATATCATCCCCGCCCCCGAAGGCGCACCGGCGATCACGGATGCCGATCAACGGAAACAGGCGGCCGAAGGTGCCAGCAACGGATCCTACATCCGTCTGCTTCCCGATACCCGGCGAACTCACGGCGATAAACTCATTCGCGGAGAGAACTTCAGCCCCGAAGCCGGCAAAATGGCGATCATCAGCTACCCCGTCCATATCGAAACACCAGGCCGCTACTACGTTTGGGTAAGAGCGTTCTCAACCGGCAGCGAAGACAACGGAATCCACGTCGGGATCGACGGAGAGTGGCCTGAACACGGGCAACGCATGCAGTGGTGCCAAGGCAAAAACACCTGGCGTTGGCAGTGTGCTCAAAGAACCGAAAAACAACATTGTGGCGTGCCGATGGAAATCTACCTCGACATCGAAACCCCAGGCGAAAAGATGATTGAATTCTCGATGCGGGAAGACGGATTCACCATGGATCAGTTCCTGCTAACGACCGACAAGAACTTCCGCCCCGAGTGAGCCCCAGCTTGCTCGCCCTGGGAACAAACGCTCCCCATCGACCCTATTCACCCTGCGCACCCTATTCGCCTGCGCAGCCTGCCCGATTCTGCAGCCACGCCATCCCCCACTGCGATAGGGAGGCGTGAACCGCTTCCAGGTCGATGGATCTCAACTGAGCCAAACAACAGGCTGAACCACCGGGACACAGCCCGCATTTGCACTAGCTGTGCATTTGCATTACGCTCATAGAAATTCGATCGTTTGTGCCTCGTCGAGTCAAAACCGACGCCGCCGAGGTTACTTGTCCTGGATGTGCTGACCTTGATTCCTTCCTCTACCGTCTCAACGACCAAAGATTGGTTCGCAGAGTCACTGTGGGGGGAATATCTACGAATGCTGCTGGTCAGCCTTGCCGGTTGTTCGCTGCTTGCCTCACTTGTCCGAATCAATGTGGGGTGGGGGCTGATTTGGATGGCGTTGGGGTTTGCTTGCCTCCTGGCATACCTGATCACATCGACCCGACCACTCATCGTTCAGGCACCTCTGCTCAGCCTCGCCGTTGCGCTCTCCATTGCGGCCTTCCAGCATAAGTCAGCACACGCACCGCTCGACGCCGCCAATTTCTTCTGCAACCCGTCCGTGCTGCTCGCGGTGACGACGTTTTTGTCGATTCGTGAACTCAGTCTGATCGCTCGCAGAACTCGATGGCATACTTCGCCGCGCAAACTGACGCTGCTCGTCGTGGTAACCGGATTGCTGGGATACATGATCGTCTTGCCGTCGCTGCAAACGGTTTGGAACAGCACACAGGAGATGCCCAGCAGCTACACGCTGGAAGAACCAACAGCGATGGAGCATCTGCGAATTCGCAGTTCCAAACTGGCAATGTTCGGTATCTTCGCGGCATTTGGTGCTTGTGTTGGCAGCTTCCTTAATGTCGTCGCCGACAGCACGCCACGCGGTCGCTCGATCGCCCTTCGCGACTCGGCCTGCCCTAAATGCGGCAGCAAAATTCGCCGCATCGACAACCTTCCAATTATCAGCTATCTCAATCTTGGCGGCCGGTGCCGTGACTGTGACACCGAGATTCCCATCCGCTATTTCCTCGTAGAACTCACCGCGATGTTCATCGTCGCATCGTTGTTTCTCTACGAACTCGTCACCGGTGCCGCAAATGTCCCGAGCTTCCCGCACTATTGCTACACCGGGATTGTCTGGATCATTCTCTATACCAAGTGGCCGGTTGTCCGAATCTATTCCTTGCACTGCCTGCTCTTCTGCTTCGTCCTGACGCTGGCGTTGATGGAGGGGGATCGTTTGCGGTGTCCCACCTGGCTCGCCATAGGAATGCTGCTGACAATCGCTGCTATCGCTCTGGCCGGACCACACTCAGTCCCGGTGACGCTTTTCGAACAACCGTCCATCCCTGCGCCATCGTTGCCGCCCATCGTCGTACGGGTTCTTACCGTGATTGCGGGAGCCACCGCAGGCTATGGGTTATCTAAATTGGCCTTCCTGGCGAGATTGCGTCAACGCTAGGAAACAACGTCCGTCACCCTCGCTGCTGTAATGATCGGCATTGCATTGGGTTGGCAAGCCACTCTCACAATCGGCGTCATTTGGATCGGTATCGCGGCGATCATGCGATCCGCCGGTGGGCGGACACTCCGCCCTCGTTGGCTCGCCCCCACCATGCTGCTTCTCATCGCCGCAATGCTTCATCATCCCGCATGGAAATGGCTTGCCAATCTTTGGTGAGCGATCCACCGACCGCTGGAATTTGCCCCAGAACACCGATTCGGCGATCGCCGCCGCGAACCGGTGAAGCGCGGCGAACCTGTGAAGATCGACGCACACAGCCTACCCGAGACGGCGTCCCCGGCCCGAGAAGGCACACTCCCTGCCCGAGAAGAATCACACCGAGGAGATGAGGCAGTCTCTTAGCTCTCGTCTCGGCAATCGTTGCAATGCCCGCGGAGCAAAATCTCAGTAACCTCGCCGAACTGCTCGCTGGCCCGCTGACTCCCGGCGGTCAACTTCACGTCATCGAGACAGGAAACCGTCCCGCAATCAACGCAGAGAAAATGTGGGTGCCCCGAGTCATGCTTGGCATCCGGCCCGATCACTTCGAATCGCCACACATGGTCACCCACCTCGGTACGACGCAGCAATCCCGCATCCACCATGTCGTTCAAATTACGGAAAACGGTGGCTTTGTCGACTCCGAGTGCTGCCAAATCTTCCGCGACGACCGCATGAGTGAGCGGCGAGTTCGAACGACGGAGCAATTGCAGGGTGGCAATTCGCGCCGGCGTGGCTCGCAGCCCCGCCCCGCGAATCGCTTGCTTGACCAGGTCAAGCGATTCGTCATCAGTCATTGTGGTTTCCTAGCTTGGCAATCGACACAGAACACCTCATTCTACACTTGTGCAATTTATGTGCAACTAAACAGGCGCCGTCCGCAGCCCAGGTCGCGACACCTCCCAGCGTGCCATCTTGACGCATTCCATGCAATCTCAACGCACACCGAACTATCAAACGCACTACGGAAATCTCCCGGACTACTCTTCAACTTCACTTGCAGACGCACTTCTTATGCATGTATATTGAAAGGGCAACCTCCCTCCAAAAGACTTCCCGACCATGACCGAACTAACCGTCGCATCACCTGAACGTTCGAACAGAGAAAACAACCTCACCGAAACCTGGCGAGACTGGGTCGGCATCACCGCATCGATCGGTTGCGCGATCCACTGCGCCGCGATGCCATTCGTGATTGCTTACCTGCCGATGCTCGGACTCAGTTTTTTAGCCGACGAATCCTTCCACCAATGGATGGCACTCGTTTGTTTCCTGATCGCAATGGCAGCGTTTGTCCCTGGATTCCGCACGCACAAACGCTTGCTTCCGGGAGTCATCGCGGCCATGGGATTGGTGCTGATTACGGGCGCCGCATTCGGAATGGCCGGCGAATGCTGTGCCGCCTGCTCAACGGACGCCGGTGCCATCGCGACTGAAGCAGGCACGGCCTGCACCGACGCATGCTGCGAACACTGCGCCGCGGAGCAATCCGCCCAACAGGCGGTCGCACCACCGGCCAACACGGAAACCCAAATGTCCTCGTTCTTCCCGTTCGCCGCCTTCGGTCCATGGATCACGCCGATCGGTGGTTTGTTCCTCGTCGTCGCTCACTTGCTCAACCGACGTTTTGGATGCCTCTGCGGGTGCTGCGAGCCAGCCTCCCAATCCGCGTAACCCCGCCGCGACGACGCTGCGATCTCTCATCGCTACTTGCACTTCAGTAACAATCGCTCCAGTTCCTCCCAGCCAGAGGTTGGAGCGTCGGTAATGACTTCCAAGCGACTATCGCGACGGTACGCCGTTGTGCTGAACGAAGTCTCATTCTTGCTGCGGTTGATCGCCCACCAATCATCCTGGCAACGAAACACACCTTTGAGCCGCACGACCGGTTGCAAATAGCCAAGCAGATCGAGCAGTTCATCTCGATCAAAAACTTCATCGACGGAAAAGATCCAACCACACGCCCATTGCCCGTCGCCCTCGTTTTCGAATCGCTTGGGCTTGCCCAATCTGGGTGGAACCTCAATGGACGTCAGTTCGCCTGAATCGGCGTGATCCGCTGCGTGGGAATGGTTGTGCACGTGAGCGTCACCAAACTTCGGTGGTCGAACAACGGTATTCTGGATGTCTAGCCATGCGGGATCAATTCGCCCGTGGTCTGTTTCCACGACCAGCAGTTTAGGCGGGTCAAATGACTCCACCCATTCGCGACATTGCCGCGTCAACTCTGGGTCGCGTTTATCGGTGAAGTTGATTGCGACAACGTCGGCCATTTGAACCTGGTCATGAAAGACTTCGGTATCGCGCCACTGCGGTTTGCTCCAGTCTTCAGGGTCGATCAAACAGATTGTCGCCCGCAGATCGATTGCCCGGCGAAAGTTGTCGTCCCTCAACTTATCAACCAATGCCGCAGGATGCCCCGCGCCGCTGGGTTCGAGCAACAGTCGGTCTGGTTTGCTGCGACGAATGAATTGACTGAAGACTGCATCAAAAGCGAACGCGACGGTACAGCACAGGCAACCGCCTCCTAGCTCCTGCACGTTGACCTCCGGGCAATCCGAGTCGATCAGCATCTCGTCCACGGTCACCATGCCGTACTCGTTCACGAAAATCGACCATCGTTCGCCTTCCGGCCGATGCTCAAGCAAGCGATTGATCGCGGTCGTCTTTCCAGACCCAAGGAACCCGGTGATCAAATTGGTGGGTATCGGCATCATCAAACTCGAACGGGGCGGGCTGGCTCGCATAGCTTTTCACATCAATTTCGCACACTTTAGCAGATTCGAAAGGACACCTCTTACACGCACACGAATTGCATGTGCGTTCCAACCTCATAAACTAGAATGAGTTTCGTCAGCACTCATCGCTTCTCCTCGTTCGAAGGGTTCTCCTATGCTGCTTAGTTTCCGAACACTCTGTCTGGCCGTCGCCCTGTCTGCTTGCGGCCCCTTCGCCGCAGCCGATCAACCTTCGCCGAAACAGCCTAATGGCATCGCTGGCAATAGCGATGTCAATCGCGCCGGGGCGACAGAGCAGGAGGAGGGACCAATCCTCGTCGTTGCCCACAAGCGATTGCTCAACAGGATCGCAACGTGGACCGACGCTCCCGCAGCATGCCTTTTTGACCGAGGAAATCTAGCCACCGACGTCACCCAACCGACGGTCCCATCATTACCCATCGCTCGATTGCTCAAGGCGAAGTGCTATCTCTATTGCCCAAGCGAAGAACTACCCATCGAAGCCATCTATCGAGAGCGTCTGGCAAACCATGGCGTGAAAGTCATCCCCATCGCCTCACCGTCCCAGCGCCGCAGCCAAGAACAGCAGAAGAGTGCACTGTTGGCAACGCTGCAGTAAGCAGCAATCGGACCGAACGCATAACACGTGTTCCATTTGCTACAGCGAAAGCCGCCAAGGTTTTCGGCTTCCCCTGCTTCAACCGAAGCGTTCCGCGGCTTGTTGTTTTAGTCGTATACCAAACGACGATTAGATGCTTGTGCGCTAGTCCAGGCTGGCGTCTGGTTAACCGCCGATAACACGCTTCGGCTGATTAAATCTACAAACCATCCACAAGTTTCGCTGCGAC
>JBICHZ010000345.1:0-8134 GCA_043101355.1 Rhodopirellula sp. JB044 | reverse complement strand
TTTTGACCGGCCTGCGTTTGGCTCTCGGGATCGCATGGGTGGTCTTGGTCGCCGCGGAGATGCTAGGCGTTCAATCAGGACTCGGATTCCAAATCAACGATTCACGCAACAACCTGAGATACGACTTGGTGGTCGCGGCAATGGTGGTCATTTCGGTCATCGGGATGTTCCTGGACGGGGTGATGGCACGAATCGAAAGCTCCGCCCTGTCGCGCCGAGGAACCGCCAAGCGATGATTGTTGAAACACCCAAAATCGAATTTCGCGACATCGACTTGCGATTTACCGCCGAAGACGGATCGGTCATTCAAGTCCTCGATTCAGTGAACCTGAACGTCCGCGAAGGCGAGTTTGTCTGCATCGTCGGCCCATCGGGATGCGGGAAATCAACGCTGCTGAATATTGCCTGCGGCTTTCTAAAACCTTCGAGCGGCCAGTTGCTGATCGACGAAGTCCCCGTGGACCGGCCGAATCGCCGGCGAGTGTTTATCTTCCAAGATAACTCCGTTTTCCCGTGGCTCACCGTTTCGCAGAATATCGGTTTTGGATTGGCCGATGTGTCGCCGATCGAGAAAGAGAAAACCGTCCAACGCTACATCGAAATGATCGGCCTGTCGGGTTTCGAACACGCCTACCCGCGTGAGTTGTCCGGCGGAATGAAACAACGAGTGGAGATCGCCAGGGCGCTCGCATCCGGGCCAGACATTTTATTCATGGATGAACCACTCGGCGCACTCGATTGGTTGACACGTCTTAAGATGCGAACCGACCTCGTCGATATTTGGCGTCAAGAAAAAAAGACGATTCTGTTTGTCACCCACGACGTCGAAGAATCCGTTCAGTTGGCCGATCGCGTCGTGGTACTGAGCGACCGACCGGCGGCGATTCGAGCGGTCGTGGATGTGAACCTTCCGCGACCTCGCAACTTGGACGATCCCGAGTATCTCCGCATCCGCGACGAAATCTTTGACTGGATGGGACTCGACCACCACGGCATCGCCGCCAAGCAATAAAGGTGTCGGACACCTTTTAGGTTGACAAGAGCGTTTAAAGCTCACGGGGCAAGTTTGGAAATTGCCGTTTTCTAGTGCCGAAGGCACGACATGTTGTCGCCACGAACGTTAGTCCGTGGTTTGCTTCAAAAAGGCGTATGCGACGCCGGCAATGTGGTTTTGTGCATCCACCCCAGTCGCCGCGTCCGCCATTTTCGGTCACGGTCTGGCGATCCGCGCCGTCGTTTAGCTCGCTGTCGTTTCTTCGGCATAAAGGAACCGAGCCAGCAATCCGGCCAAGCCACCGCCGACGATCGGCGCCACCCAAAACAACCACAACTGGCCGATCGCCCATCCGCCAATGAACAAAGCCGGTCCGGTACTGCGGGCGGGATTCACGGACAAATTCGTGATCGGAATCCCGACCAACAAGAGCACGGTCAGCGTCAAACCGATCGCCAGTCCCGCAAAGCCAACCGGTGCGTTCGGCGACGTCGCCCCGAGGATCACGGTCAGGAAGATAAACGTGAACAACGCCTCCGATACGAAACCTGATACCATCGAATATCGCCCCGGCGAGTGCTCTCCGTAACCGTTGGCCACTCCTTCTAGCGACACCGATGCCGCATCGGGATGTCCCTGCAGGATCAACAACAAACAGCCCGCTCCGGCGACCGCGCCGACGACTTGAGCGATCACATAACCGGGAACTTTCGATGATTCAAAGCGTCCTGCCGCGAACAACCCCGCTGTCACCGCCGGGTTCAAGTGGCATCCGCTGATACCGCCGAAGGCATAGACGCACCCTACGATGACTAAACCGAACGCAAACGAAACACCGTGTAACCCGATCCCCAAGTCGCCCACCCCTTCGACCGGAAATGATGCGGCAAAGGCGGCAGCACCACAGCCGCAGACAACCAAAATGAACGTACCCAAAGCTTCGGCGACCAAGGCTTTCATAAGAGACTCTTTCAAAAAACGAATAGGGTGGGGAAAAGAGACACCTAGCATACCGGAAACACGAGAACACATGTACCCTGGAAGCAACAAAGGTGTCGGACACCTTTTTGGTTGACTAGGTAACGAAGCGGTGGTACGCTTCGTTTCATGGGAAGACCAAAGCGAGCCGATGCGGCCGGACACTGCTATCACATGCTCAATCGAGCAAACCTTCGCGCCACCATCTTTCACAAAGACGAGGACTACGATGCCTTCGTGGTCATTCTCCGAGAGGCGGTTGAGAAGTTTGACATTCGGCTCTTTTCGTTCTGCCTGATGCCGAATCATTGGCATCTCTGCGTCAGCCCGAATATCGATGGGGAGATGGGGCGGTTCGCGCAGTGGGTGATCTTGACACACACCCAGCGATACCACGCACACTACAACACCGCGGGTGAGGGACACCTGTATCAAGGTCGTTTCAAATCGTTTCCGGTCCAAAGCGACGAGCATTTCCTTACCGTCAGTCGCTATGTCGAACGCAATGCGTTCTCGGCCAAGTTATGCGACGCCCCGGAAAGTTGGCTTTGGGGTAGCTTGTATCATTGGTCGACCAAGACGGTGCTTGGCAATCAATTGCTCTCTGCATGGCCGGTCAGACGCTCGGCAAATTGGATCGCCCGAGTGCAGACGGACTTCACCAAGAGCGAGCGCGAACAACTCGCCTGGAGCGTGCGACGTGGAGTCCCCTTCGGGGAAGAAACTTGGGTCGAATCAATCGCACGTAAGTTTGATCTCGAGTCAACGATGCGACCGCGAGGCCGACCGAAAAAACTAAAGTGACGCCCCGAATACTGCCTAAACCCCGAATTCGGTGTCCGACACCTTTAACTTCAGTCAGTAGGTTGGAAAGATGGCGGGGGTCGGGAAACGATGTTCAAACTTGGAACTGCCGTCACCCAAATACTCTTCTCGAGGCACCTGCACTCGAGGCCAACTGTTCGGACAGACGCGAACGACTCTCGTCGGGCGAATGCCTTCAATGAGGAGGTCGGTCTCAAAAGTGACCTGAATCCCGCTGCTGCCCAACGGAGTATCGCCGTCAGACTTGGTGATACTCACGATGGGGCCCTTGGATGCCATGTGTGCGGCGCCATAGTGGCCACCCGCATGCTTCAACGTATTTTCAGAGGCGTTGACAGTGACATCGACGCCTTGCCTGAAGTCGGCATAGAGAGTCGGAGCCATCCCGCCGAACAAGGTCACTGTCACCGTCGCATGCCCAAACTTGCCGTACTCGACGGCGTCCACCCATGCGGGCATCCACCGGGTACGAATAAACGCCTTGTGCGTTTCCGCCTGTAGTTTGGCGGCACGCCGCATCGCAGTGTCGTCCAACCAAATGTCTGAGATGTGGAAACGAGTGAACACACCGCCGGGCGTGGGCTTCCAAGTGATCCCCAGCAGCACAGCCTGACCGCCGAGCGATTGCTTTCCAGTGGCCGGCCAGGTTCCCTCGTCGATCAAATCGGTTACTCCAAGACATTCGCGTCCTCGCCAGATTCGGGTCGCGGCATCGAAAGTGAGTTGCTCCTCGTGGGCCTCGGTATCATCGCCTAATTCCGTTTCGCGGCTGGCGGAGATCATCCCCGCGCCGTCTTTTACCTCCACTTCTTTAAGCTTCCATCTCAATCCCTCTCTCTGACAGTGACTGGGGTCATCTTCGAGCAAGAGCACGTGGTTTTCTGCGGGGGCGATTCCGGCGCCGCTGTAGCCGGCCGTCTTCTTGCGGTTATCGACCGGCAGTACCGGCACGGCAGAGATTTTTGGGTCTGGCGGTAGAAATGCGCGGACATGCATCACAGTTCCTAGTGGGATATCACGCAGGTCTGCCGGTGCGTTGTGATAGCGGACGATGCCGTAGGGAAGCATAGCGAAGGGGTGTGGGGGATTTCGATAATACGTCCCCTCCCCCTGCACGCGGATGCTACCGCGTCGGTTGACGTGATCGACAAATACAATTTCACCGCGATAAGAGTACGCCTTTTCCAACGCTGGGAACGCCCCTGCTTGCGGACGAAATGGCTCATCAGCCTTACCAGTCGCAGCGAATCGCCCCAACACGGCGAGACTAAAAGCCAGCAAAACGAAGAAGCGTTTCATAGATTGATCACACCGTTACTATCGCCAAACGAATCGATATCCACACCCATCCGCTGAGCCATCAAAAGCAACAGATTGCTCATGTGAGCGTCTGCGTTGGCCGGACGACTGCAGAGTTGGTAATGTTCCGTGGTGAGAGAACCATCGGGTCCCAGCGAATATCCTGAGAATCCGTCTGCCTCGGTATTGAAATCCAGGTGCCGACCGTGCTTCAAACCGAGGTCCGAACCACCGGCGAGGACCAAAGGCAGGTTGGCGTTGCCATGACTGTGCCCGTACGACATGCCGCTTCCAAAGAGTGCCATGGTGGAGCCGAGCAATGGATTGCCGTTCACATCCGTGGTGTCAGCGAGTCGAGTGAGGAAGTAACTGAACTGCTCCAACGCGAAGGTGTCGTAGTTGGTCAGTTTTTCCATGTAGCCTGGATCGCCACCATGGTGACTGAGTTGATGACGCGACTCCGTGATGCCGATTTCAGGGATCGCGATGGCTTGCCCCTCCCCACCCAAACTGAAGGTGGCCACGCGAGTGACGTCCGTTTGGAAGGCGAGCAAAATCAGATCGTATACGGTTCGAAAATAGTCGCCCGCCATGGTTTTGGCGATGTCACGGTTGGTGCGTTTACGATCCGCGTCGGAGATCTCGGGCAGTGGTGTATCGAGCCACGCATCAGCGCGCCGGGTGCGGATTTCCGCCTCACGTACCGACGTCAGGTATTGCGACATGCGGCCTTTGTCGGCGGCACCCATTTTTTTCTCGAGTCGTTTGACTTCGGCGAGGTTTGCATCGAGCACACTTCCCTTGCGTCGCAATGACCTCCGCCGGGCTGCGATGCCGCCTTTGGGTTGTTCGAACATGGATGCGAAGATCTCACTGCAGCGGCGCATCGCCGGCAACCGAACCCCGTCGGCTGTCCAAGCCAGTGAGTCCTGCGTGATAGCCACCTCCATCGATGGGATTCGCGTGTACTTCGCCGTGACTTCCGCCATCTTCTGGTCGACGGAAATGGTGTTGCGGTCCGAGGGGCCAAGCTTTCCTCCGGTCAACCAGATATTGATGCAATTGTGGTGATGACTAAGGCCTCCCGGATGATGCAGACCGCTGATCGGTGTGATGACCTGACGGTGCTTTTCGAGCGGCTTCAAGGACCGAGAAAACTCGTAGTCCTTGCCAGACGTGGTGATCTGATAGTTCAGTGAATGGACACCATTGGCTAAGTAGATGAACGCACTTCGCCGAGGCGAGTTGGTCGGTTCGGCAGCCCGCAATGGGGTCATGCATTCCAACATCGGCAGGGAAATGCAACTGCCCAACGCACGCAACGCATGACGCCGGTCGATCAACCAGGATTGGGCAAGATAATGACTCATTGTGATCTTCCTGAGTTAGCGTTTTCGCATGAGGTCGGACAGGGCCACCGCGCGGACGATGTCCCGCAGGCCGAGTTGTTGATTCTTCGCGACTTCGACAATCGCATGCAGGTCGTCCTGGTCGTCTACGGTGAGCACGCGACGCAGTGAATACGTGCATAGATGCTCGATGAAAGCTCGCCGGAACTTGTCGCCGTCCTCGATCAGGATTTGCTTGAACTCACTGCCATCGGCGAATTGACGGCCGTCGGGCATCACGCCAGACGAATCAACCAACGGGTCTTCGCCGATTCCCGCCGCGACCTTTTCACGAGTCCGCCATTGGCCAATGGCATCGTAGTTGTCCCAGGCGAGACCGAAGGGGTCGATCTTCGCGTGACAGGCGGCGCAGTTCGGATCCCTAGCGTGCGATTCAATTTTTTGGCGAATGGTGGACTTGGGACTCTTTGGCGGATTGGGTTCAATGGCGTCCACGTTTGCCGGGGGCGGCGGCGGGGTTTTATTGAAGATCGTCTCGCTGACCCAGACTCCGCGATGGACCGGGCGGTGACGTGTCCCGTCGGACGTCAATCCGAGCACGGCACCCGTGGTCAATAAGCCGCCTCGATGATCTTCCGGTTGGAGCGCGACCCGTTGGAATCCGCCCGCCTTCGGTTCGGGGAGCCCATAGAAATCGCAAAGTCGGGCGTTGGCCATCGTCCAATCGGAATCGAGAAACTCATCGATGGGCAGGTTGTTTGCGAACATCGCACGGAAATACTCGATCAGCTCGGCCCGCATGCTCGTCTCGAGCCAGTCGTCGTAATTGGGGTAGAGCTTTTTATCGGGTGGAAACATGCCCACGCGATGCAATTGCAACCACTGCCGCGAAAAGTCCTCGATGAAACCCTTGATCCGGCGGTCGTTCAACATCCGGTCGACTTGGTTGTTCAATTCCTCTCCATGCAACTTGCCGTCTCGAGCGGTGGCGAAGAGCGACTCGTCAGGCATGGAACTCCACAGAAAGTACGACAACCGAGAGGCCAGTTCCCAGTCCGTCAGAAACTCGCGTGCATCCGGTTCGCCTTCGACGAGGTAAAGAAAATGACGGGATGTCAGCACGCCCTGCATCGCTACGCGAAAGGCCTCGGCAGTGGTTTCACCCGCCTCGCGTTCGGTGCGGTAAGCGTGCAGGTAGCCGGCCAGCTCCTCCGGTTCCACAGGACGTCGCCAAGCGCGTTCAGCAAATCGATGCAGATGCTCGGCAACCATGTCGGGCGATGCGGCATTCGGCGGTAGCACGCCCTGTCGCTTTGCCTTTTCGTCGTCCGTTTCCAGCGGTCCTTCCCATTCGATCCAATCAAGCAAGACAGTCGAAAAGAGCCCGTTGCCTTTGTCATCAAACATTTGCGGGGCGTTGGGATTGAGCAGGAGAGTTTCGCTGCTATGTGTGAAAATGTGACCGGCACTGCCGGCGAGCACATTGCGAAACGCCGCGCCGGCCCTCCTGTCCACAATGTCGGTAGCCACCACGCAGAAGTGCAGCGTCGTCGGCATCTCAAGAAACACATCAAACTCGAACACCTCTGGCCTGTCCTCCGGTGCCGTGATATCGAATTCGATCAGCCCGTCGACAGTATCCTCACCAGTCGCCTTCCCAATACTGAGGTGAGCAGGTTGGCCACCAAGCGGGCGGATCCCGCTCGCTTGGAGACGCAACTTGTAGAGCCCGCTATGTTCGGGACCGGTTCTTCCAAACCAGTGGGGAGCCAGGGCGGGTTGGTTGCGACCGGGAAACATCAGGAAACGCAATGGGCGTTTAATGCCAAAGCGGTCTAGTGTTTCCCGCTGGCGCTGTCCACCGCCGTACCGCAGTTCTGCTGCATCCTTGTAAACTTTGCGAGCCTTGGCGGACGTCGCGGGGAAAGCACGACTGAGCACCGTGTCCGCAGCACGATAGTAGCGGTCGACATGCGACGGCGAGAGCGTGAGTTCCGACCCGATGCGTTCAAAGCCGTGCCACAACGTGTCTTCGTTCAGCTCCCCAGGTTTGGTTGGGTCGTACCGCACACCGAGCAAGTCATAGACCGTGTTTTGATACTCCTTGCGACTGAGTCGGTAGTGCGCCACCGCAGGACGCGCCGCCATTCGCGCGGCCCGACCGTCCCTGATCAGCGAGTCGAGACTTGTTACAAAGTCGGAAATTTCGTTACGTGTCGGCTGCGGATCTCCTGCGGGAGGCATCTCTCCGGAATTGATCTTTTCAATGACCTCCGCCCAGTGATGGGCATCGGCGCCAGTTTTAAAATCGCGAGAAAGTTGATCAATGCGGAGATCGCCCTCTTGCGATTCCGGACCATGACACTGCACGCAATACTTGCTCAGGAAAGGCTGCACCTTCTGTTCCAGGTCACGCGATTGCGAAGCCGCTAGCAGGGTCGTCGTCAACGGGAAGACGAACGCAAACAAAGCAATTGCGGCAATGAACGCTGCGATTCGAAGCATAACGCCTATCGTCGAGAGTGATGAATTTCGTTTTTGTTTTCGATTGGGAACGACGCGATCCCTAATCGACGTGTTGATTGCAGCCTGCGATCCAGGCCACCGCCGCACCGCAAATGTCGATGAAGCTGCCGCCGCAGGATGCTGGCGAGAGCGATCTCGCCACCCAAATCGCTCGTTGACAGTC
>JBICHZ010000344.1:0-11235 GCA_043101355.1 Rhodopirellula sp. JB044 | reverse complement strand
CGTTCAATGCCGCATCGATCCACGCCCGATCGTGGAATCGGTCTTCGCCGTTCCATTCCAGTGAGTCCAAAACACGGTCAGCCAACACCCGCGCGGCTTCGACAAATGTCACGTCGTTGAGCGTCACCAAGGCGTGCAGCGGCGTGTTCGTTCGCCTCACGTTGACTTCACAAACCCGGCGAGGACTCGCGTCGAACATGTTCGCGGGCCCCGTCGTGCGTCGCCAAAACGTGTACAGGCTCTTTCGATAAAGCTTGTCACCCGAATCGGCTTCGTAACGGATCTTGCCCGCCGTCGGCGTGAACCAAATGTTTTCAGGCTGGTAAGGCCGCACCGAGGGTCCAAACATGTCGGGACTCAGCAATCCCGAGACCGCCAGGGCTTGATCGCGCAGCATCCACGATGGTTGACGAAACCGAGCACCGCGAGCTAACCAAACATTGTCGGGATCTGCATTGCGAGTTTTCTCGTTGCACGCGGAAGACTGCCGATAGGTGGAGGATGTGACGATCTGTTTGATCAGGCGTTTGACATTCCATCCGCTTTCACGAAAGTCGGCGGCCAACCAATCCAACAATCGCGGATGGCTCGGTCGAGCACTCTGCACTCCGAAGTCCTCTTGGGTCGTGACGATGCCGCGGCCGAAGAACAGTTCCCAGTATCGATTCACCGCCACGCGTGCGGTCAGCGGATTGCTGTCGTCGATCATCCAACGGGCCAGTCCCAAACGATTGGGCGGCAGGCCATCCGGCGACGGCAACGAAGCCGGCGGTGCGGGCGTGACCTCACGCGTCGGCTGGTCCCATGCACCTCGATTCAAGATGAATGTCTTGCGTGGCTCGCCCGAACGATCCTTCAAAACCGCGACTCGGATCTTGTTGCCTTCCGGGAAACGAATGTGATGATGCTTGGTGTTGGCTTGGTATCGTTCGGCTTGTATCCGATCCTCCGGCGACACCTCGAGTTCCAAGAACGGGTGGGCGTTGTGTCCGGCCTTGCCCGATTCATCGACGTTGTTGAAGTACGCGAAAAAGCGGAAGTAGTCTTCTTGGCTCAACGGATCAAACTTGTGATCGTGACAGCGACAACAACCGATCGTCAGCCCCAAAAACGCCGTCGCGGTTGTTTCGGTTCGGTCAGCGACGACTTCGATCCGAGTTTCATTCGGGTCCACGCCGCCTTCTCCATTGAGCACGTGATTCCTGTTGAATCCCGTCGCGATGATTTGCTCTTTGGTCGCGCCGAGCAGTAGATCTCCGGCGGTTTGTTCCAACACAAATTGGTCATAGGGCATGTTGTCGTTGAACGCCCGAATCACCCAATCTCGCCACGGGTACTGCGTACGGACTTGATCGAGTTGATACCCGTCGCTTTCGGAAAACCGAGCCACCTCCATCCACACCGATGCCATGCGTTCGCCATAGTCGGGCGATGCGAGCAATTTATCCACCAACGTTTCGTAAGCCGCGGCGAGGTCGTGTTCGGCGGCGTTCAAAAACTCTTCCGCGACGTCGGCGCGCGGTGGTAATCCGGTCACATCCAAAGCAACCCGGCGAAGCAACGTTAGCGGATCCGCGTCGGGCGAAGGCGTCAATGACTTCTCAATCAAATTTGCCTGGACGAATGAATCGATCTCGTTACGTCCCCAATCGCCATCGACGCCCGGAAGCTCCGGTTTTTCAATCGGTTCAAACGCCCAGTGCCCTGACCAGCTCGCACCTTGCTTCACCCAATCGACGAGCACCTGTTTCTCGGCCGGCTTCAATTGCCGATGGCTATCGGAGGGAGGCATCTGCTCCTCGGGATCCTCCGCAACGATCCGCTGGATCAAGTAGCTATCGTCCGGATCACCGGCCGACACCATCGACAGCAAGTCGTCCTGCGTGTCCAAACGAAGGCCCGCCTCGCGAGTGTTCTCGTCCGGCCCATGACAATGAAAACACGCGTCCGAAAGAATGGGCAGAACATCCGCGCCAAAGTCAATTTGTGACTCGGCCACCACATCGGAAGCACCATGCCAGCAGACAACCACGGCGAGGAAGCAAACCATCTGCCGGGTCACACGGGCATGGCACATCGGTATCGTTTTCAAATCCTGAATTCGCATCGTTCCTCGAGCGTCGAGTTACTGTTCGTCGGTTGTGCGGCTAGGCAATAAACGGCCGGGAATGGACACCGTGTCCAAACCGATCCAGCTCCACCGTGGGTCTTGATACGTGTCGATCAAATCCAACACGTAGACTTCATCGGCGGCGTCACCTTCGGTTGCCTTGGCGAGTGTTGACTCAGAAATCTCGACCGGTGCCCACTCGTAGAAGTTTCCTGGTCGGCGGCGAACGCTGCACAGATACCGGCCATCGCGAACGCGGCGGAGTGCCAATCCGAGGAAGCCTGCTCCGTCCGCTTGTTCCGGCAATTCATGCACAAAGTCAGGCGGCGTTTCAGCTTGCCCACGACCACCGGTGATGAACGCGGTGATCGGTCCGTCGTTTGAGGTCAGCTGAAACGGAGGCGACGTCAGACGCAGGCTCGACATCGAATCGCGAAAGTGAAACGGCAGCGGCAACACTCGCCCTTCACCCGATTGCGGAGCAAACTGCAAAGGGTTGTCGTGAAACGAGCCGACCTTGTCTTCAGCAGCGGGCAATTTCATGAAACCAACCAGCGTCTCGTACCGGCTTTGTCCGGCAGTCAGCTCGGTCGCGGGATCGTCACCACGATCTGCAAAAACACCGGTTTGCGTTTGCGTCCAAGCGTCGTCCTGCGAATCGAAATCAAACCGAATCCTCGCGGAAGCGGTCTTGACCGGTTTGCCAAACATGGTTGGCCGAATCGAGATTGGCTCATAGCCGGCATTGTTCGGATGGTTCACGCGAACCGCTTCGCTGGCACCGACCATGGAGGAAACACCATCGAGTGGCAGCACGACTTCCGCCTGTCCTTCGAACACGTGCAACTCGGTTTGCAGTTCATCAACCATCACCCCGATCTCGGTTCCATGATCGACGACATCACCGTTGGGCGTGACGACTCGAAACCCGGTCGCCTGCGGCGGAACGTTCGCGGTTAACAATCCGGATGTCAACGAAAGTTGGTTGTCCCCGAGCGTTTGATACGCGGCCGGTCCACGCAGCCGAACCTGCACACCGCTGGGCATTTCGAACTCGGCGTTTTGTCCCTTTGCCAACACAACCCGTGGCCCCGTCACTACGCGTTCCGCTCGACTCGATGACGGAGAGTCGCTGGTTTGCACCGACCACCAACCTGCGACAAAGATCAATGAAGCGGCGATTGCCAACGCCGCCGTCCGCCAGGCTCTTGTCTCGGTCGCTTGGTTGGCAATGTGCGTCAAAGGTTTCGAGATGGACTCCTCATCATGGTGTTCTTGCAACAACGCATCGAGCGTCATCGCGTCGAGATACTGGTCCAGCGAAACCTCGTCTTCGCGGAGCAGTCGTTCGAGTTCACGCTTCTCTTCCAACGACAACTCGCCATCTTGTGCACGACTGAGCAGCGATTCCCAATTCGGTGTTGTCATCAGGAAGCCTCCGCGGCCAGACGCAAGCGAACACATTTTCGCAACCGTGTCCGAACCCGTTCGAGCGTTTTCTTAAGCGTCGGATAGGTCAAGCCTCGCTCGGCGGCGAAATCCACCAACGAGTCCTTGCTGAAATAACGTTGCTGGACCAACTCGCGTTGTTCATCGGTCAAATTCGCCAAGCAATGCTGCAACGCCTCACGACGCTGGTCCATGTCGTCGGCCAAATCCGCGGCTCGGGACGCGATTTTTTCGATCAAAGCGTCGTCGTCCAATGTCATCGCTCGATGCGTCGCGCTACGTTTCCGCCACGCCATGACTTGCAGGCGAGCGACCGTGGCGGCCCAGGCAGAGAAGCTGGACCCCGGTGCGAACGTCTCACGTTTTTGCCACAGAACCATGTTGGTTTCTTGCAAAACGTCATCGCCGTCGCTGTGCCCGGGAACGTATCCCGGAACCATGCTTCGTATGACCGCACGCAGCATCGGTTGGTGCTTCGCGATCAACGCCACCATCTCGTCATCTTCGATTTTTGCTTGAGAGCCTGCCATACACCCTGAAATAGTCGCAGCCGAGCGAAGGTGACAACGAATTTGAAATTTCGTGCAAATTCGTTTGCGAGCACGGCTTCGCGGGCTGTTGATTTACCAACCCGACAACGCGTCCAACACAGAATTTTCAGCAGTGACCGGCCAGAGCACAACTTGGACGGGACGAAGGAAGAAAAGGGCGCCCGCGAAAGAAAATTGGCAACGAGATGGGCCGATAGCTCCGAGTCCCGGAGAGACTCGACGACGTGGGATTAATCTCGCGCTTGCGACAGTTGGTTCGCCAACTCGTTCAAATCAGCGACGATCACATCGGGTTTACTGACGTTGGGGTACAGCGTCTTGCCCGGTCGCTTGATGAACGCGGTTTGCAAGCCGGCGTTTTTCGCGCCGGCGAGGTCCCATGCGTGGGCAGCCACCATCATCGCCTGATGCGGCTTCACGCCGAGATCGGCGAGGACATGAGCGTAGGTGGCCGCGTGCGGTTTGAACTTGCCAACCATGTCCACGCTGTAACGCCGCTCGAACAATTCGGTCAGCCCCGCGTTTCGGAACTGGGCCTCCACACCGGCCGACGATGAATTGGTCAGGCTGACGATCCGGTACCCCGCTTCCTTCAATCGTTGAATCCCTTGCACGACATCCGGATGAGGAGGCAACGAACGAATCGTGGGAATGATCGCCTGCATGGCTTCCTCTTCGGTCAGTTCAACACCCTGCGATTCGGCAACCATCAGCAATGCCGCGGTTCCGATCTCGCCGAAGTCGTGGTACTGATCACTCAGCGTTTCCACCAACGAATAGTGGAGCATCGTCGAGAACCACAACGGCAACAGATCTTCGCGACCACCCAACGCCTTGCCCACTGATGTCTTCAACGGAGCAAGGTCCAACAGCGTTTCGTTGACATCAAAGATCAGTAGTTGCGGCGTTTCCATTGCATTCTCAGAGGTGGTGAGTTGATTGGAGGTCGCGGTGGGTGTTTCCGCGTTCGCAATCGATGCGCAACCGAACACACCGACGACCAATGCGATCATGAGTAGTGACTTTGCCACAGCGGACTCCAGCAAGTTTGCGGGTTTGAACTCGGTCTCGAACTAGGCCGGTGACTCTTCCATTGACGTCTCGACCACTTGCTCGGCAAAGCTCTGATAAGCCGAATTGATCTGGACCGCCATCGGGTCGGGCCAAACATGAAATTGACCGCTGGCGATCGCATCGAAGATCGCGGTGGCGACCACCTCGGGCGAAGCAGCTTCGTCGAAACCGGCGTCTGACCCCATGTCGGTATCGATTGGCCCCGGGTGTACGCTGACAACCTGAGTGTTCTGTTCCTTCAAAGATTCACGAAGACTCTGCGTGATCGAGTAACTAGCCGCTTTCGACGCGCAGTAGGTCGAGAAGTCGGGGAAAGCCTTCACCGAAGCGACGCTGTTGAGCTGCACGAGAGCCCCGCCACCGTTGGCTTTCAACACGGGAGCAAACGCCTGCGCGACCCGCATCAATCCGTAAACATTCGCGTTCATCTCGAACTGCAGTGTGTCGACCGCATCGGGATCCAAGGCCTTTTGCAAACGCAACACGCCCGCGTTGTTCACCACCACGTCGACGTCCGTGGCCGTCTTCGCTGCGTCAACGATTGACTGCGGGTCATCCAAATCCAAGTGAACCGCCACGACCTTGTCGCCATGTTTGGCAACAAGTTCATCGGCCGATTCCACACGCCGAACCGCCGCATAAACCTTGCTGGCGCCGCGAGCAAAAGCCTCCTCGAGAATCACCTTCCCGATTCCTCGGTTGGCACCTGTAACCAGAACGACTTTCTCTTTTAAATCGAATCCCATTGTGTCTCTCCTATGAATGTTGTTGTGAATTTGAAAAATTTGGCCTGGGACTGTCGGTAGCAAATGCCGTCGCAGGATGGCGTTCGACGACACCGGAGTCGCTGAACTGCGAGCCGAATCTGCATTGCTAGCAGAGCCGAGACACTATTCGTTCGGATCAACCTTTTAACCAACGCGAGAGCCCCCGCATCACCGAACCAAAATCGCTCGGCGACAACTCCACCTGAGCACATCCCGATCCAAAACGGACGTCAAAACGATTGACGCCGATCGCTGGTCCGGGCGATGACGGTTGTTCTCTTGTTTTCACGTCAACGGACCTTTCTCGACCACCTGCGATGGAGGACACTTCAAATGGGGTAGTGTCCGCTCCCCGTTTTATGCGCGTTTGGGGTGTTATTTTCCTTTATCCGGCCCAAAGGTTGACATCACGTTCGAGCCGGCCCACCGGGGCTACCCTTGTTTGGTAAAACTATTGACAATACGATCGGCCCCTGAATCTTCAGAAAGTCTGACGCGGAGTACGCCATTCGTGCCGATAAAAGACCAAAGCAATGCTGGAAACTGACTTAGCACGCTGTCCGTATGGGGAAATGCCCCTGCCGGAGAGAAGACCGCCGGCAGTCAACGCGAGACGATCGTCTCGGCCCCCCGAACGGTCCCTTCCGACAGCCGAGCGATCGATCGCTACCGAACCAAGTCACCTCCTCTTTGTCGCCGGCTTTTTTGTCGATACTCGCCGGTCGCAAGACACCAGGATCCTAGCGGGTCAAATCGGACGCCAACTTCCACGCCGGCGAGAAAGGTCACTCTCGCGGGACACACCGATTGACGCGACCGAGTCGACAGCGGTTCGAGAACGCCACGCGTGGCAGGATCGGGCGATCCAGCGTCGGGTTCTGTTTGACCGCGTCGATGGCGACTTCCGACTGCTTCACGCCTCCTCGTATGACCGATACTCCAGTGGTGATTTCGGCTCGCTTTGTCGTGCCCATCTGTGATCCCGCTAGCTGATAATACTGACATAATTCTGACCACTTTTTTTGAGATGCTGCTGATATGAGTGCTTACGCCGCCTACCTTGACGAAATCGAAGAACGTAAGAAGGAAGGTCTTCACCCGAAGCCGATCGATAGTGCGGAGTTGACGAGCGAAATCATCGAGCAGATCAAAAGTCCCGATCACCCGCACCGCAAGGACTCGCTGAAGTTCTTCATCTACAACACGTTGCCCGGAACAACGAGTGCGGCGGGAGCGAAGGCCGAATTCCTCAAAGAGATCGTTCTCGGCGAAGTTACGGTTGCGGAGATCACGCCTGAGTTCGCCCTAGAACAGTTGTCGCACATGAAAGGCGGCCCTTCGATCAAGGTGCTGCTCGACTTGGCGTTGGGCGAAAACGAGTCGATCGCCAAACAGGCTGCCGAGGTTCTTAAGACGCAGGTATTCCTCTACGAAGCGGACACGTCACGTCTGGAAAAGGCATACAAAGAAGGCAGCGAGATCGCACGCGACCTTCTCGAAAGCTACGCCAAGGCAGAGTTTTTCACGAAGCTTCCTGACGTTCCCGAAAAAATCGACGTGGTGACTTACATCGCGGGAGTAGGCGACATCTCGACCGACTTGCTCTCGCCAGGCAGCGAGGCTCACTCACGTTCAGACCGTGAACTGCACGGGAAATGTCTGATCGATGCGAAGGCCCAAGACGAACTGGTCGCGTTGCAAAAGGAACACCCAGACAAACGCGTGATGCTGATCGCAGAGAAAGGCACGATGGGCGTCGGGTCGTCGCGGATGTCGGGCGTCAACAATGTCGCACTCTGGATCGGCAAACAGGCGAGTCCCTATGTGCCGTTCATCAACATCGCCCCCGTGGTTGCCGGTACCAACGGTATCTCGCCAATCTTCTTGACCACCGTGGGTGTTACCGGAGGCATCGGGATCGACCTGAAGAACTGGGTGAAGAAGACCGACGCGGAAGGCAACGTGGTCGTCGACGACGAAGGCGAACCCGTGCTCGAACAGGCCTATTCGGTTGACACCGGAACGGTTCTGACGATCAACACCAAAGAGAAGAAACTCTACAACGGCGACAAAGAACTGATCGACATTTCGAGTGCGTTGACGCCTCAAAAGGTTGAGTTCATGAAGGCGGGCGGATCGTACGCCATCGTGTTCGGCAAGAAACTGCAAACCTTTGCCGCCAAAACGCTCGGAATCGATATCCCACCCGTGTTTGCGGCATCGAAAGAGGTTTCGCACGAGGGCCAAGGACTCACCGCCGTTGAAAAGATTTTCAACAAGAACGCCGTGGGCAACACTCCCGGCAAAGTGCTTCACGCCGGGTCGGACGCTCGTGTTGAAGTCAACATTGTCGGGTCGCAGGATACGACGGGCCTGATGACATCGCAGGAACTCGAGATGATGGCGGCGACGACGATTTCGCCGATCGTCGATGGTGCCTACCAGTCCGGATGCCATACCGCATCGGTTTGGGACAAGAAGGCCCAGGAAAACATACCCAAGTTGATGCAGTTCATGAACGACTTCGGGTTGATCACCGCTCGTGACCCCAAGGGGGTTTACCATGCGATGACCGACGTCATCCACAAGGTGCTCAACGACATTACAGTGGATGACTGGGCGATCATCATCGGTGGTGACTCGCACACACGGATGTCCAAAGGCGTCGCGTTCGGTGCGGACTCCGGAACCGTGGCGTTGGCCCTCGCGACGGGTGAAGCCACCATGCCGATCCCAGAATCGGTCAAGGTCACCTTCACCGGCGAGATGCAAGATCACATCGACTTCCGCGATGTCGTTCACTCGACACAGGCGCAGATGCTGCGCAAATTCGGCGGCGACAATGTCTTCCAAGGTCGAGTGATCGAGGTTCACATCGGAACGCTCGCGGCCGACCAAGCGTTCACGTTCACCGACTGGACCGCAGAGATGAAGGCCAAGGCCTCAATCTGCATCTCGCAAGACGACACGTTGATCGAGTCACTGGAAATCGCCAAGAGCCGAATCCAGATCATGATCGAAAAAGGCATGGATAACGACAAACAAGTCCTGCAAGGCCTGATCGACAAAGCAGACGAGCGAATCGCCGAGATCAAATCGGGCGAGAAGCCGGCGCTCGCTCCCGATGAGAACGCGAAGTATTTTGCCGAGATGGAAGTTGATCTCAGCGTGATCGATGAGCCGATGATTGCCGATCCCGACGTCAACAACGAAGACGTGTCGAAGCGTTACACGCACGACACGATCCGCGACCTCACGTTCTACGACGGACAAAAGCACGTCGATCTCGGCTTCGTCGGATCTTGCATGGTTCACAAAGGTGACCTGAAGATCGTTTCGCAGATGCTAAGGAACCTCGAAGAAGAGCGCGGAACGGTTGAGTTCAAAGCGCCACTCGTGGTTGCCGCACCGACCTATAACATCATCGATGAACTGAAAGAAGAAGGCGATTGGGACGTGCTGCAAAAGTACTCCGGTTTCGAGTTCAACGATTTGCTGCCGAAGAAAACGGCCCGCACCGAGTACGAAAACATGATGTACCTCGAGCGACCGGGATGCAACCTCTGCATGGGGAACCAAGAAAAGGCCGCTAAGGGAGACACCGTTATGGCGACATCCACCCGGTTGTTCCAAGGCCGCGTCGTTGCGGACTCGGATCGCAAAAAAGGTGAATCGCTATTGGCATCAACGCCCGTCGTCGTGCTTTCGGCAATCCTCGGACGAACGCCAACGATCGATGAGTACAAGGCCGCCGTGACCGGAATCAAACTCACCAAGTTTGCTCCGCCCACCGACGGCATGAACGCTCGCGGACCAGCAAACCTCGTGACGCTGTAGCATTCCAACGCAGAGTAATTTCCGGGTATGCCGTGGTGGATCTTGTCAAAGATCCTTATGCATCGAGAGCTTTAACAAGATCCAAGACCCGAGAACAATCGTGACCGGACCAAGCAAAGCGCTGTTCCGGCACGCGAAGTGATCCCTGACGCACCAACGTTGGATCCGGATGTGCCACTCCGCTCATGATCCTTCGCTTCGGGACAATTCCCATCGGCACAAACCGCCGTGCCAGCCTCGCACCGCCGTTACATGAACATTGCGGCGTGGTAAATAACATCGTTTCCCAGGAGGGCTTCCTCGACCAACCCCCTCACCAGATTGGGAACGTGGGGCGTTTTCGGCATAGCATTTGCGAAGATACGGGGATTATGCGTTTTCTAGAAAAGGGGTAATCCCCGAGCACGCTTAGGCAAGCTAGACTTGCCTGAACTGCCCCCCAAACGGAAAGCACTCGCCCTTCAAAATCGATCCTAGCAACCGGCAAATTGATTCGCCGGTGGGCATTTCGCCCGGTTGCAATGTGTCAATCACAACCAACGTCGGTAGGTTGATTCGGGTTCGGATCGGTTCTTAATCTCACACGCGTTACTACTGTTTTTGAGTTCCATGAAGCCACTTCGATACGCCTTTGTCGCCGCATTCTTCGCTACCTTTGCTGCTGCCGATGCTGCAACGGCAGCCTCCCCCGGATGGTCGCCCGTGATCATTGCGCGTGGAGCCTACCGGGATCAGATCAAATCAATGCCGATTGAACAGCGTCCCAACCGGCCGTTCCATTTCTACGGGAACACCGTCCGTCGTCGACACTACCGAGGCACCGCACCTACCTCGACTCGCACGATTGTCGCCCCAGTAACGAGTTGGTACGGACGCTGAGCGCATTCCGACTCATCCTCTCGGAATACCAGAATCGGCAACAAAACACTGCCGGCAGCCGAACAGCAAAGTGCAACCGCAGTGTTCACCATCCCAGAAGACGACTCCATTCGGATTGCCATTCCGTGAGAAGGACTGGCATCCTCTTTCACGAGTGACCGGCATGTGGAGACCCAACGGATTATTGGCAATGCGTTGAAATCAAAGATGACGGCTTCACGCCGTTGCGATAGCAGCCAAAACTTTGGGCGATTCGCGGGCCTATATGACCTTGGCTATTTTCTTTGCTCCGAAACGAAGTCGTGCCAGAACGTTAAAAGCGATATCGCAACGTACCTTCGACCAAAATCGCTTCGCCAGGTTCCGTTGGTGAATCGACGTAGGTGTAGCCCGGCTCATTAGTGCGGTTGTGGTACTCGGTGCGGCGGTGCGAGACCTCAACTCCTGTCGTGAGGTTCTTATTGAAGTCGTAGAAAAGGTTTGCGTAGATCGCTTGGTTTTTCGTCCGACCGATCAAACTGTCCTCGTCATTCGGGTCGTCGATTGAGCATCCGACGTGCGTGCGGAC
>JBICHZ010000343.1:0-5390 GCA_043101355.1 Rhodopirellula sp. JB044 | reverse complement strand
TCTAGTTGTCTTCGGCGAACTTGCCGTCGTTGCGTGCGGTGAGGCGGCCGAGAAGTTCGGTGGAGATGGACGGATCGAACGTCCGGACACTGCCATCGGCGAAGACAAAGTTCACTCCGCCGGCATGGTAACTGCCGAAGTTGGTTTGGTAGGCGTCGGTTGGGAATTTAGCCAAAGGATACCCGGGGCCGCCGCAGCGGGAAAAGTTGCCAGGGTGATCTCCGTTATAGATCGCTCCGTCCTCCGGCGCGATTCCGACGCGTGACGGACGCACATGCTTTTCGCCAACCAGAATCGTATGGCTGGCCCCATCTGATAAACTCGCGTAATTCGTCCGGCTGCTCCACTGAATCAATTCTGCGGTCGGTGGTGCGTACCAATTTTCGGGCACCGTGGCAGGTTCGGTCTTTCCACGACCCATGATCAGCGCACCGTTGGATGTGATCCAATTCCACACGCCCGACGGGCCGTGCCCCGCCGAGCACGCGTAGTCACTGACCACACCGGGGACATGCCCGCTGACCTCGTACGGAGAAAGGATGTCATCGTTTTGCGTGCTGAGAATTTTGCCGTCGCGCCGGGAAGGGCAGAAGTACATCGGGATCGGCGTCTGTCGCGCCGTGTCGCTTTGATAGTAGTACTTCAACCGATCGTCCCACGCCTCCGGCAGAGCGATCTGCTCCATGTGAGGTAGGATCAAAAACGCCCAACTTTGGAAGTGATCGTAGTTACGACTCGGCGGCAGTTCTTTGGTTTGGCTTTCGAAGTTTTGAATCGCCAGGCCGATTTGTTTGAGGTTGTTGGTGCACTGAGTATGTCGCGCCGATTCGCGTGACGACTGAACCGCAGGCAACAGCAACCCGATCAAGATCGAGATGACCGTGATGCTGACGAGAAGCTCCACGATCGTGAACGCGAAACGTCGATCGACTGTGTTGAGTGTGCCTCGACGATGATTCATAAGTTGACACATGTCGGTCCGCCCTAGACAAAAGGATCAAACGTGCGAGCGAAACAAGTCGCTCGCTCTGTTCAAAATGAAAATATGCGAGTGGCCGCCGAAGTGAGACGTTGGAACGTTTCTCGGGTTAGGAACTCCGCGTGTTGGAACGAAACGATTCGACACTGATCGTGGCAGCCGGATAGAATCAACGTCATGGCATCGTTTTACATCAAAACGGATCTCGCGGTCGTCGGACCGTTTACCGGGATCGAACTCCGCGAAGCGACGATGGCGGGGATCATCCGTCCGAACAGTTATCTGAGTCATCAGAGCGACGGCCCGTGGGTCGCCGCCGCTGGGGCTGGGTTGTTCGACGAGAAAGGCAACGCGTTGCCTCACCCCGCCGGAACCCAGGTTCCAACTTATCAGACGCGCGGGATGCCCGGCGCGTTCATGGGCCCCTTCAAATTACGCGAACGTATCGGGTTGGCGTGCCAGGGAATGCTGCCGCCGGGCACCGAATTGCAGAGCGATCCGGATCGCCCTTGGATTCCGATTACCGGCACCGGTATCTTGCCCGCGTGTTTGCGTGGAGACCTCGTAAAGATCGACAAAAACGGGAAGCGAGTGCTCCGCACCGTCGCCCCGCGTGATCGTGAAGCACACCAGGCACGCCTCGATGCTTCCCTCAGTCCGATCCAACGGGCAGGTCAGGTGCGAGCCAAAGGTGCAACCGCCTCGCCACTTGCGGAGGTGTCCAAGCGGGTGTCGTTAAAGGACAGCGATGAAGTGTCCAAGGACGCGTCACAGACCACCGCCGGAGAGCCGAGCAGACGACCGCGTGATCGGCGAACCGAAGCTTTCCACTATGGTGCGATGCCGGTTCCCAAACTTCAAAACGCGGCCGCGGATCCAAACGGTGGCGAGAAGAAGGTCGGCGTCTTCACGAAGTCACGCGAACTTGGGTCGCAATTTCGGAAGTGGGTTGACGAGTCCGTCGGCCACCGGGTGCGGCCTCGAGTTTTGATCGGAATGGTTGCGCTGTGCGCATGTTTGATCGGTTTGCCGGCCGGATACACGGCGTACAAACGCATGCCGATGTCACGCCATCAAATCATCGGGCAGTGGATTGTGAATGTTGATGTTGATGCTTTATCAGAACATGCGGTTGCTCCTGCGACAGGAGTCTCCTTTGCCGAGTCGGGCAAGTGCGTGTTAATGAACGCAGTGGGTGGCTGCTGGACCGGTTACTACACGTGGCTGCGTCGCAGTGATTTGCAGAACAGCTTTCGACCGCTCGACGAGTTCGAAATTCAATACGACACGCCCGAGCCACATCACCACGTGGCGGTCGTGGAAGATTCGGATGGATACATCGAGTTGGGCGGTTTCGTGAAGACGCCTCCGCTGCTCGGTGGGCATCCGGTAAGTGGTCTGTTTGTGCGACGTGATGGAGATCGGTTGAGCATCGGCTATCCGGTGAAGGGGCACTGGGCGAACGGGCGGCGTGTCTTGTCGGCCGCGTGGGTGGATGCGGTGTCGTTCGAGAATCTTAGCGATGCGGCATCCGGACCTTTGCCAGCCGCGTCGCCGGATGATGCCGTTCAGAAATTTGCAGCGGTCAACGACGCACGATCCCCCGTAACCGGACGGCAAATCCGCGAACATTTGTGCTCATTGCAGGACGAGAAATCACACGAAGGCGACTCGATCGGCGGAGCGGTGCCGATCTCTCTGGCGGTACAGCAAGCCGGGACGGGGCGTGATTTCGTACTGATGGGCGTTCCGGGCTCCACCGAGCGTCGGGTTACCTGGTCGGCGAGCTTCGTCGATTCAGACCAGGTCGATGCGACCTATTTGTTGCGCCGATTCGGAGTCCCCGATAGGGCCAACCCGGTTCACGACTTCGAGAAACCCCGCGTCAATAGCGACGACGTCTTCGACGGAGCGAATTGGCTGCGTTATGACGGAATCGATTTCGTGGCGGACCGGGTTGGGCGAATCGTGTTTTTGCGGCTTCGCCAGCCTGGATTGCCGAATCTTTCGGGTGGAATCGCAGGACCCCGATCCGCCCCGTAGAGGGGAGATTCGCGGCCGAAAACAGCCTTCATTGGCCCAGAGCTCGCGTTTGACTGTATTTTCGCGGCCCGGAGAGGGGTGTGGGGACGTTGAGTTTGCGAATCGTGCGCCTTGTCGTTTTGCGTTTTCCCGGTTAAACCATTCGGTGTTCCGTCGCCGAAATTCGGGCGTTTTCTACACGCTATGATGTGATTGAATCCTGGCTCCGAACCGAGCCGGGGATGCGATCCGGATTCGAACAATGACTGAGCCCGCGGCTGGCCGATACCCGGTTGGCGTGAGTGCATCTGCGAAAGATGCAATGATTAGGCAAAACGCTTCTCGCGGTGCTCGCCCATTCTCCCTTATAACCCCCACGTTATATTTCCCACGATGGTTAAGACGCTTGTTGATTGTGGCAATTGCGGTCCCGACTTCAACTCGATTCGTCAGATGGTGACGTCTCATTTCGAAGCCACGGTGTTGCAAACGCATGGAGCCGAAGACACCGTCGAGTTGCTTCGTAAACGCAAAGTCGATTTGGTCACCGTCAATCGGAAACTCGATCGCGATTACAGTGACGGTTTGGAGATTATCAAGAAGATCAAATCCGATCCCGAGCTCAATAATGTTCCCGTGATGTTGGTGACCAACTACGAAGAGCACCAAGAGGCAGCCGTTGCCGAAGGCGCGACGTACGGATTTGGTAAGCTAGAGATCGGCAACGAAGGAACGATCGAAAAACTGAAACCCTTTTTAACGAGCTAGCGACCTTGGACGCTCCCCTCCGTTATCGCAAACTGCTCGCCGCGAAAATCCATCGCGCGACCGTAACCGCAGCCGACGTGAACTATGAAGGCAGCTTGACGGTGCCTCCGGAATTGTTGGAGGCGGCTGGTATTGTTGCCTACGAGTCGCTGCACGTTTGGAACGTGACGCGTGGTTCGCGGTTGGAAACTTACGCGATCGAAGGGCTGCCGGGGTCGAGTGATATCTGTGCCAACGGTGCGGCCGCGCACGTGATTCGGCCCGGCGATCAAGTCATCCTGGCCGCGTACACTTTGGTACCGGAATCGGAAACCAAAACGCATCAACCGAAACTGATCTTCGTCAACGAGAAGAACGAGATCAGTCACACCGGTCCAGAGGTTCCGGGGCCGCAGATGCCAACGACGGGAGATCGCGGGGCGAAAGCGGATGTCGATGGTTTCCGAACCGCGGCGGCACGCCAACACGCATTCGCCGAAGAGTGCTAGCGTGAATCCTTCACCGGCCAGCGAAACGGGATGGATGACGCTCGCCGTGTTGATCGGACTCTTCGCCGGTGGAATCCTAGCGGTGCAACCGAGCGCGAACGGAATGCTCGGCAAGCACATGCATCACCCGTTGCATGCGTCGTTGTACTCGTTCGGTTCCGGGTTCGTGATCGTGCTGTTGATTTCCCTCTTTTGCGGAATCCTGCCACCGCGAATGAGTATCGCGCCGTCGCAGTTGCCATTCTGGGCGTGGATCGGTGGTGCGATCGGTGTGGTCATGGTCACCACCTCTTTGGTGCTGGTGCCGCGCGTCGGATCGCTGCCGTGGTTTGCGGCGGTGATGACCGGGCAAACTTTGCTCGCCATGATGATCGATCATTACGGTTGGCTCGGGAACCCGCGTATGCCTGTCACTCCCCTGCGTGTATTGGGTGTCACCTTGTTAATTCTGGGCGTATTGGCCATCGTACTTGCAAAACGTGGTGCCGAGGCAGGCGACCTGAGACCTGGGACATCAAACGAACTGAATCCCTCCGTGGCCGTTGAAGAGAATTCGAAAGAATGAGTGAACCGTTGCCTTTGATGAAGGGATTGCCTCGGGCGAAAATACCGACCGGCGAACCGTTGGTGTTGGCGAGCGGATCGCCACGTCGGGCGGAGTTGCTGCGTGCGGCCGGATACGATTTTGAAGTCTGCCCGGCGGCGGATACCGCTGAGTGCGGTGTGCCCTACAAAGAGACTGCGGTTGAGATGGTCGCACGGCTGGCGTTCCAAAAAGCCGTCGACGTGGTCCGTCGTCGCAAGCGATCGTTCATCCTCGCCGCCGACACCCTGGCCGCGTGTGGAGACCGGATTCTCGGCAAACCCAAAGATCGCGAAGATGCCGAGTCGATGCTGCGGTTGCTCTCCGGCCAGAAGCACGAGGTTTTCACCGGGGTTTGCGTGTGGTCGACCGGAACGGATCAATGTTACGTCGACGTGGTGCGTTCGCGGTTGCAAATGTCACAGCTCGACGACGCGGCGATCGAGGAGTACCTCGACGGAGGAAACTGGCAGGGAAAAGCCGGCGGATTTGGGTATCAGGACGACAATGACTGGATCGAAATCGTCGAGAACGACAGCGAGAGCAACGT
>JBICHZ010000342.1:0-44820 GCA_043101355.1 Rhodopirellula sp. JB044 | reverse complement strand
GGGATCGCGGGCTGGCAGGGGACGACGTGGCGGGTGCTGCACTGAGTGATTAGATCTCGATGTTCGCGTTCCACCAGCTTCGGTTGGTAGGGCGCTGGTCTCGGAATTTGATGTAGGATTTCAATCCGGGATAGTCCGCGGTCTTCAGTGGCACGAGTTCTTCGGGTGCGATTTTGACTCCGCCACTGGCCATTAAAACTTGGTGTTGTTTGCGGCCTTTTCGGTATCGATGATAGACCGCGATGGAGTCGACCTGCGTCGGCGGGTTGAGCTGCTCGGCTTGGTCGGCGGCGAAATACATCATCGCGCGCTGCAGGGTTTCGTGATCGGACGTGGTGGCGACACGTTTCCACAATTCGCAAATTGCGGTTGCCATGTAGACCGATTCCAGGGCTCCGTAAACCGGATACTGGGTACGGATACCGACCCAGTTTTGATTGAAGTGTTCGACGAACGCGAGCGAGGCTGGGTCAACGGTGCGATTGCCGCGGGCTCCGTCGAGTTGGGCGCGTTCGTTCTCGCCGCTGAGCCGGATTGGTCGGCCCGCGATTTGAATAATCTTGTCGCCGTCGACTTCTGTGGCTCGGACGTCCATCGTGTCCGATGTAAACCAAAGTCGCAGCAGCAGGTCAGTCGGTGGTGTGCCGTCGCCCGTTGATGAGAGCATCTGCATGTAGTTGCGAACGCGTTCGGGCATCGGTTGGTCACCGAGCGCCAAGCGTTTCATGTGGCGGTCGGCTTCGACCATGAGGTACGCGACCTCGTGAGACGGCGTGGTTCCGAAAACCAGGATGTCTTGTCGGCCCAACGCCGAGGCGAGTTCGTCCGCCGCGCGAGCCATCGGGATTTCGCCGCCGGTTACCTTCTGGCCGAACGCCGCCGCGTTACGAAGTCCTTCGGGCGTCGGGTCGATCGTGCAACCGTAGGCGACACCGCTGCGGGCGGCTTTCAATCCGACCGCCATTGAGACCAGGCTCATCGGAGGCATCCCGGTCTTGCGATCAATTTGCCATCCTTCAAATTCATCGAATCCGGCCACCGGCCCGGCGAGGATCAAATCATCGTCCGTCACCAAAGCCAATGTGACGCGGGACAGGCCGGCCATCGCTCGAAACGCTTCGAGTTCCTCGTCGACTCGCGTGTTCGCGGTGCTGGGTGATTCGTTCGTGGTGGAGGCGGTCTGCTGCATTCGCAGGTTTCGTGTTGCGAGTGCCTGCATCATTCGGCGGATGGAAACGCATCGGGCGCGAGCGGGGAAGCGCCAGTCGGATTCGTTTACGTTCGGGTCGCGTTGTTCGGTTTGTCGTCCGGCGAGCATCTTGGAAATGAGCGCGGCGTTGTCTGTCTTCACCGGCGTTTTGCGATCGTAGTCACGGAGCAGTCCACGCGGATCGACCATCACGCCCTGCGGGTACGGTGCCATGGTTCCCACACCGCCGAGGGCTTCCCACGAATCCGGTTCGACGGTTTGTTGGATCAGCGTCATCAGCGAATCGAAGTCGGCCATCGATCCGCCCCCGCGACCGACGTTCTCGCCCGGAACTCCGCCCCCGGCACCGGGTTGCGGTCCCGAGAGCGGATCATTGACTGCGACGGGGCCCCCGAATTGACCGGAGAAGCCGCCCTGCTGCGCCTGCGCGTTGGGGGTGAAAAGCAGCCCCGTGGGGAGTGTCGCCAACGCGGTAAACAAACAAAGCACCCGAACGGTCAAAGGCATCCGCATCGCAACTTCCTCAATGAGCAAAAGAAAAGACGCGAGCCCGAAGACATTCGAAGCTCGCGTCTTAGAAATGTATCAAGTCCGCGATCGTCCGCAAAATTTTTGGCAAATTTCGCATGCGAGACGGAGTTATCAGAAGTCTGCGTATCGATCGATGTCGAGATTACTCGGCCCAATAATCGAGCACGACGGCTTTGGCCATGTGTGGTTTGAGGACTTCGACGAAGGCCTTGTGGGCAGGATGTGGCAGGTAGGCTTCCCGGCCGGCTTCGTCGGCGAACGTTACCAGGAAGCAGTGCGTCAGGCCGTCGTTGAGACCTTCGGGGCTATTGTTGACGCCGTGTTCGAAGTCCACGATCGAGTCGATCTTGCTGGGCAGTTTCGCAAATTCGTCGACCACGTGCTGAATGTCCGCTTCGGTGCTGGACTCATTGAAGCCAAACATCACGACGTGACGCAGTTTTTTGGTTTCGGATTTTGCTTCGGAACCCACAGCGGCAACTTGCATGGAGGTGATCGCCAACAGGACGATTGCGACAAAAAGGGACAACGTCGTTTTCACGGGAGTGGTGCTCATCAGGTACGAGAGGGGAGTTGGAAATGCTCCCTCATCGTACCGCGCCGGCTACCGGGGTGGTTGTCGCGGCGGTCGTGACCACCAGAGAATTTATCTTGTGTGCGCGGCCTGATGATGGCTGCACAGTGGTTGCAGCAGTTGTAGCGGTTGCAGCGAGTTATGAAAGTCATGGCGTAGCGCAGGTCGCCCACGGCGTGTTGCTTTGATCAGCCGTACCGCGTTAGTGGCGGTTGATCAGGCGTCAAACGAGGCTAACGCTCGTCGGCTGATTGTCGTCCGGTATACGATAAAATCGACAAACCGTTGGCGACTTTCGCTACGGCCTTGGGCGATGGTCCTGGGGCGTTTCTCTAGGCGAGTTTGGCGCCGGAGATCAGTTTCAGGAAGCCTTCGTTATCGTCGAAGCGACCGAGCTGTTTCGTTAGCTGTTCCATCGCGTCGACTGGGTGCATTTCACTCAGCGTGCGACGCAGCATTGAGACGGTTTCGTACGTTTCTTCGTCGAGCAACAGTTCTTCGCGTCGAGTTCCGGATTGCGAGATATCGATCGCGGGGAAGACACGGCGATCGGCGAGTCGGCGATCGAGAACCACTTCCATGTTCCCGGTACCCTTGAACTCTTGGAAGATCGCTTCGTCCATTCGGCTGTTCGTATCGACCAGGCAGGTGCCCACGATCGTTAGCGAGCCGCCTTCTTGGAAGGCACGTGCGGTAGCGAAGAGTTTCTTGGGGACGTCCATCGCTCGGATATCCAAACCGCCGGTGCCGGTTGCTCCACCCCGACCGGACTTTCCGACCCATTTGTTAAACGCACGGGCGAGGCGGGTGATCGAGTCGAGCATCAAGAACACGTCTTGGCCGGATTCGGCGAGACGTTTGGCTCGATCGATCGCGAGTTGGCTTAGGCGGACATGGCTTTCGATGTCCATATCCAGGCTGCTCGCGATGACCTCGCCGTTGGCGATGCTGCGCCGCATGTCGGTGACCTCTTCCGGTCGTTCGTCGATCAGCAGCACCATCAATTTCACATCGGGATGGTTTTCCGACATGCCCTCGGCGATGTGCTGCAGCATGATCGTCTTGCCGCTGCGTGGCGGTGCGACGATCAACGCACGTTGTCCGCGACCGAGTGGGGCGAGAAGGTCGATGACTCGGTTGGTAAGGGGTTGTTTTCCCTTTTCGAGTTTCAGGAACTCTTCCGGGTTGATTGCCGTCAGGTCATCGAACAGCGGCATGTCCGGGTATTTTTCCGGCGGTTGGCCGTCGACGTCGAGGATCTCGCGGACCCGCGGGCCTTGTTGCCGTTTGGCCTGCTGGACCATCGTGTGCAGCATGACGCCTTGGCGAAGGCCGAACTTTTCGACCATGGTTCCGGGAACGAACGGGTCGGTGCGTTCTCGGGAGTAATTGTTTGACGCGCTTCGCAGGAACCCGTATCCGTTGGGGTGCATTTCTAAGATGCCGGCCCACTCTTCGAGCGGTGCGTCGCTAACGAAGTCCGCCGGTTCACCGTTGGATCCTCCGTTCTGTTTTCCGCCACCGCCTCCGCCTCCTCGGCGGCGACGACGAGTGCGAGGTTTGCTGCCCCCGTTTCCACCGGAAGAAGATCCGTTCGAGGAGCCATTCTGAGAGCCGAAACCACCTCGGCTGCGTGATGAGCGCTTCTTTTTTGCCATCTTTTAATCCAGGTAAACCTGTCTCGGAGCCTCCGCGAAGGAGAGCAATTGAGGTGTTTTCAACACAGCATCCACACGAGGATTTGTCGGTCTTCAGCGAAGACCAACGCATTTCGGGGGTGGCGAAAACACCGAGCCGATAAAGGCAACCAACAAGAGGAACCGCGTTTGAAAAACGATTGTGAGGTCGAGTGCACCGAAGGTGGCGGTATCACCATCAGGGCGACCAGTGTGTTTGTGCGATCAAGTGCTCACACAAACGGCAAGTCCTTGCCAAAAAGATTCCCATCCAACGAGTCAGGGACACACCTGTTACATTGTCAAATTGAGTATCGCCCGCCGTCTGCGGCGCGACCGGATGTGAGATCCGGATCAATTATCGTGCCAATGATTCGAAATATTCGCGATCGATGCCCAGTTGGTTACGCAGCAAAAGGAACCGACTGGGTGAGGCCACACGCTGAAAATGCGAAAGCGTTTCAGATCTGGGGGCCACGGAAAGATTGGGATGGACGATAAGTTCGATGAACCCTCGGGCCAAAACCAATGCCATTTACTCGCAAATATAGGCGACCGTGGGGGCATGTCAAGCCGGGTTTGCCTGCAATCGGCCTGCACGTGAACTTTTTCACACAAAATCGGATCGATTCGTCTAGCCGCCATCACGCTGCTTTCCCCGGCGTTTCCGCCGGAAATCGCAGCGACGTGGTGGATCCGAGTCGAATTTTTCGAGTCCATCGCTTTTTGATTTCACCGCTTTCTAAATCCACTGCGGTCCGCGATGAAGTTTTGTCGGTAGCGAAACCTCCCGGCTTAGCGAGCTTTCGAAGTCGCCTGGGCTTTCTGCGTCATCAGCGAAACAACGACCAGCGTTAACAGAGCGAGAGGAATCGTTACGATTCCCGGTTGGCTGAACGGGATCGGGCTGCTCGCCGGATCGATCCCGTACACTTTCCCGAACGTATCGGCTGACAACAGGATCCAACCGAGCGAGCTGAACATGCCGACGACAACGCTGGCGATAATCCCTGCCGCGGTGGTGCGTTTCCAAAAGAGTAGCATCACGAGAGCGGGCAGGTTCGCGCTGGCGGCGATGCTGAATGCCCACCCCACCAGATAGCTGACGTTGAGGTTTTGGAAGAGGATTCCGAGAATGATCGAGATCGCGCCGACGATGACCGCTGCGATTTTCGCCACGCGGACCTGGTTGCCTTCGGAGAACTGAACGCCCATCACGCCGCCGAGCAGATCGTGGGCAACCGCACCGCTGCTGGCGAGGATCAGTCCGCTGACCGTGCCGAGAACGGTGGTGAATGCGATCGCTGAAATGATTGCGAACAACAGATCGCTGATTCCGCGGGCGAGCAGTGGTGCCGCCATGTTGCTGTTGGTGACGTCCAACGTTCCGCTGGTCATCGCACCGAGACCGAGGTACAGAGTCAACACGTAGAAGAAACCGATGCTTGCGATTCCGACAATCGTGCTCTTGCGAGCCGCCGCGGCGTCCTTGACCGTGTAATAACGAATCAAAATGTGTGGCAACGAAGCCGTCCCGCAAAAGAGAGCCAGCATCAGTGACAGGAAGTTCACTCGGTCGGTCCACCGGCCGCTGCGGATTCCTGCAAACCGAGGGTGTTCGCCGGGGCGGAGCACGCGTGAACCGGCGGTCGGTTTTTGATAGTAAACCGTCGTGACGGTTCCGTCGGTCCCCGCGATCCGGTCGCTGCCCCACAACGTCACCTCGCTGCGCCGCAGCACGTCGAAAAACTCGATCGGTCCAAGGCTGCCGGTTTCTTCCGATGCATCGGTCGATCCGTCGTCGGGATCGGATGCGTTGAATTCCTCGGGCAGGCGGCTCAGGTGGCCGACCGGTTTGAGTGTCCGTTCTCCGTTGTCTGTCCCCTTTGGCAATCCACCGATCAGTGTTTTGCCATCGGGTGTCGTTGTTTTGGCTTGCGCCTCGGTCAGGTACATTCCGTCGTCTCTCTGTTCGATTCGGAAGACGTCGAAACCGGCGTCGCTTTCAGATTCAAAACGGATGTAGTTTTCGAATTCAGACCAACCGTCGCTGGCGTCTGCCGCGCCCGACTGCGCATCCGCACGGTACAGCGTTCGGCCGGTTTTCTGAGCGATGCGTGTTCGCAGGTCGTTCGCTTCGTTTGATTCGGTTTCTGCGTTGTTGTCGCTGACGGCGAGCGGACCGATGATTTCAAACGCGTTTCGATCGGTTCGGAAACCCTGTTGAAGTACCAACACCACGAGCACGGCGCTGAACACGACCAGCAGCGACCCTTTGAGGAACTGCACCCATGTCGTGGATAACATTCCCGCAGTGACAACGATGGTGATCACGACACAGCCGACCAGCACCACGCCGACCCAGTGCGGGAATCCCAGGAGCGGTTGGATGAGTACGCCAGCGCCGACCATTTGAGGAATCAGGTAGAAAACACTGACTATGAGCGTGCTGATCCCGGCGGCGGCTTTGATGCCGGGCGAATTGAACTTCGCGTCGAGCGCGTCGGCGAACGTGAATTTCCCGAGACGCTTCATCGGTTCGGCGATCACGAACAACGCAACAATCCAACCGGCGAGATAACCGATCGAGTAAAGGAAACCGTCGTAGCCGTACGCGGCAATCATGCCGCAAATTCCCAGAAACGAGGCCGCCGAGAGGTAGTCGCCCGCGAACGCGACACCGTTGATGAACCATGGAATCTGTCCGTGGGCGGCGAAGTAACCGGCCGAGGACTTTGCCTTGCTGCCGAGATAGAAACTCAGTCCGACGGTAAAGCCGACGAAGAGGAAGAACACCACGACTGCGGTCATTGATGGATCGTAGATCATTTCGCAGGACCCTCCGCTCCTTCGGTGGTGCTGCCGTGATCGCCGCCGTTGGGCGCCGCGGCGGCGGTGTCGGTTCGCGAGGCGAAGCCATAGATGAACGCCATGACGATCGCGACGATGATTAGACCGAATCCGTACACGATCGCCAGGTTCAGTCCCGCGACGACGACGGTGTCCATCGTGTCTGCGGCAAACGCGTTGAGCAGCACGAAGCCGAGATAGACGAGCGTGTAAACAATGAATAGCGTCAATCCGAGACGCGATGCCTTCTGCGTCGCTTCGGCATCGTTCGGAGAATCAAGTTGTTCAGCCAAGAGTCGTTCGTTGGGTTGTTAGGCGGGGGTGAAGGTGGGAAAGTCGGCCACAGGATAGCCGATCCAGCCATCGGTGTGGGACCGCGTCTATACATCTTTGTGTTGCGAAGTCAGAAATTTGTGTCCCGATTCCAAAAAGCAGATCGAAAACTGGATCGGCCTCGATTGCCGTGCTTGACGTCTCGGTTAGGTTCATGGGTGAAGTCGCGATCGTGCGTATTTTGACAATCGTGTTTGAGAGCGTTCGCTTTGGGTCGAGCTAGCGATCGGCTAGCGATAACAAGTGAGGAAGAGATTTGGGTGTGCAGACCAGCGGACCGATTCACGTGGCCAGAAGGATCGATCAGGATTCGCGTTTTGCCTCGCTGTTCACCGGCGGGTTGGCGAATTGTTTCGCGCGATTGAATCATCTGCCCAACTGCATCTGGTTCGATTCGGCATCGGACAATCAATTTGACCGAGGCCGGTACTCGTTCCTGTCTGCCGATCCGGTCGCGTGGTGCGGGGTGGACGTGGATTCACCGGACCCGTGGCCGGTGTTGCACGAGTGGTGTCGCAAACTACAGCACCTGTCCCCTAGTACCCCGGATTCCGACTTGCCGCCGTTTTGGGGCGGAATAGCGGGATTGCTCGCGTATGAGTCTTCTTGGTGGCTCGAACCTTCGCTGCGCCAGGTGAGTGAAACGCTCGAAGAAGATCGCGGTGATGCCCGGCGATCGATACCAGGCATGGCGATCGGGCTGTATGATTGGACGCTCGCGTTGGATCATGCCTGCGGGAACGTATGGTTGCTCAGCACGGGGATCGGGGAAACGTTCGAGACCGATCGCGACCGCGCCGAGGAACGCGCCGGTCAAGTTCTGGATTTCCTCGGCAAGCAATCCGCGGTCGACCCCGTGGAATCGCGTAACACGTCGCAGGTCGGTTTCTCGCGTTCGCAAGTAACGAGCAACTTCACCGATCAACGTTACGCGGTGGCGGTGCAAGAAATTGTCGATCGGATCTGTCAAGGTGATTCGTTTCAAGTGAACCTCGCGCAGACGTTGTCTTGTGCGGCGACGGGGCCGTGCGTTGATCTTTACTCGAGACTGCGGCAATCCAACCCGGCTCCTTATGCGGCCTATTTCGATGCCGGTGAGTATCATGTTCTGAGTTCATCACCGGAAGGTTTCCTGCAGGTTCGCGTCGGCGAAAATTCCGAACGCGTCGTCGTGACCCGGCCGATCAAAGGCACGGTCGCCAAGACGAGCGATGAAGAAGAAACTGCGCGGTTGGGCGAAGAACTTCTGCGCAGCGAAAAAGATCGTTCCGAAAATATCATGATCGTCGACTTAATGCGAAACGATCTGTCTCGAGTATGCACCGACGCCAGCGTGAAGGTGACGAAACTCTGCGAACTCGAACGTTACCAGAGCGTTCAGCATTTGGTGTCGACGGTGCAGGGAGTGCTCGGCGATGACGCCACGGTGGCCGATTTGTTGGCGGCATGTTTCCCCGGTGGCAGCATCACGGGAGCGCCCAAGGTGGAAGCGATGAAGACGATCGCGCAGCTCGAGCGGCGGCCGCGTGGTCCCTATTGCGGTTCACTCGGATACGTCAGCCTCAGCGGCGCGGCGGATTTTAATATTCTGATCCGCACGGTAACTCAGCGTCGTACGTCCACGGGCGAGTCGGTGTGGGAGTTTCCGGTTGGCGGCGGAATCACCGCGCGCAGTCATCCGGTGCGAGAAACCGAAGAAACATGGGTGAAGGCGGCCAGCCTCCTCGAAGCGATCGCGCCGGCAGGCTAAGTTCAATGCCGGACACGACATGGCGTCGCGATATCGATCGCGGTCATGATTGGGAAGCATCATATTCGTCGACATTAAAATCGATTGGCAGGTTCATGACTTTTGACAACCAACAACCCGAACAGCAGCCCGAGCAACCTGCTCCGAACGACAATCCGGCTCTGCGTGCCCGTGTCCCCGATCATGTCGCCGGTGGTTGTTTCAGTACCGGGGCGATCGTGATGACCGGTCAAAACGAATTCATCATCGATTTTTTACAAACGATCGGTCGGCCGCATCGGGTCGCGACCCGTGTGGTCATCCCACACGCTGTCATGCCACAGTTCGTGGACGCGTTGCAGAAGAACCTCGACATCTTTCGCAGTCGATTTGGTGAACCCGCGGCACCACCGGCGAACCCTAACCCCGATCAAAAACGACCGAGCCCGCAGGAAATTTACGACGACCTCAAACTGCCCGACGAGGCGCTGTCGGGTGTCTACGCCAACGGCGTGATGATCGGGCATGGAGCGACCGAGTTTGGGCTGGATTTCCTAACGAGTTTCTTCCCACAGTCGGCCGTCAGTGCACGGGTGTTCCTGGCCGCGGGACAGGTGCCCCGGTTGCTCGATTCGCTCAAAGGCGCGGTGCGTCAGGTCCAGGAAAGGCAAAACCCGCCCCCGCCGACGCAGGATCCAGGCGGTCCAACCGACAAACCCCATACGGATCACTGAATCGGCGGGATGTTGTCGAGTCGATTTGGTTTGCGCAGTCGAAACAACTCGAGTTTGAATGAGTCCGAAGGTGTTGACGTGAGAACTGTCGCACCTCTGACCGCTTTGTCTTTGACTGCAATTTGCTAAGCTGTCCGGCACGCAAAGAACCTACTCGAAAACTTTCGCTAAATAGATTTTGCGGTGCGAGTTCGCGCCGGTTGCTTCGAGCCACTCGCGGCGAACGCGGCGTGGCTGAAGAGTTTTCGGGTAGGTCCTAAGATCGCCACCGGCGACCTTGGGTTTACTACCGAGACCTTGTTTGGGAGCCCCCCCGTGTCATTGCTTCGAGACTCCGCAGATTTGCAACGAGCCGTGGGCTGGGACGCCAAGTTGGCATCATCGCCCGCGGAACGCCAACGCCGTCAAAGTTATCTGACCTTTCAACTCGCGATGGCCGGTTTGACGCCGCCGCATGAGTCCGGCCAAGAGCATCCGGAATCGGCATTGCCGCGTGAGTTGCTGGAGAGCTTCCGCGAACGAAATGCGATCCTCCGCCAACATCAACCTCCGATCGACGGACGGATCGAAGCGTTCCTGTCTCGTTATTTCGATGGTTGTGCGGGCGTTGAAGACCTCAAGCTGCCATCGCGATCGCTCAACCTGGACCGTCACGGTTTGGCTCGTGAGTTGAGTCTCCCGTTGGGCGAGAAGTCCTTCGAGAATGATCAGGTCAAGTCGTATCGCTGCTTCAACGGCGTGCTCAACAATCCGAAATCTGACCGCCGCACCACGGCGGGAACCTTCCACGTTGTGGAGGGCGGTTTGCCGATTCCAGGTGATAAACGCGCCGTTCCAAAAGAAGTTTTCATTAAACTCTTCTCGGCGGCGATGACTCCGCCGGACAGCGACATGGAATTGCCGTACACCCACGGTTCGCCGGAACCGGCAAGAACATGGGTGTCCCTGATGCTCCGTCCTCTCGTCGCGCCGGCTGTTCCCGGTGTGACCGACTACAAGACGATGGAAACCCGTTTCTTCACGCCGGGGATCTACTGCAGCAACCTGGACTTTGTCGAGTCGATTTTCGGCAACGCGGGCGATCCGTTGGTCGCCGGTGGTGACGCGGGGCTCGATGCGGTTCACTGGAGCGGGCATACCGGATGCGTGATTCTGGCAACGCACCTGACTTCGTTGACGAAGAAGGAAGTCGGCTTGCCGCACTATGACGACGCGACCGAACGTCAACGTCGCGACCGGATGTGTTGGAAGTCCGAAGACGAACTCTACAACGACGGTTCGGCATTCAAGCTGACGTGCCGCGACGATTCAGGCGTGATCGTTACGTTGATCGCCGACAACTATTACGGCTATTGCAAGAAAGAGGTAAAGACGCAGCTCAGCTACGCGGCAAACTTGATGGGCGGCGCCGAAGAGGAGCACGCCGGTGGTGCACTCGCGTTCGCGTCGTATTCGCTCGGCGATCACTTCCAGGTGAAGAGTCGTTTGTACAACGGGCAGACGTTTGCCGAAGTGGCCGAGAAATACAGCGACTTCATCGATATCCAACCCGAAGGATATGGGATCGATAAGAAGTACCCTCAGGTGATCTACATTCCTGAGAGTGCGTTCGCATCGCTGCATCATCGTCATATCCGATGGAAAGACGCCGCCGGTGTGACCCAATCGATTCCGCTCTCGCCGGATGAAGTTTACATCGCGCCGAGCGGTTACAAACTGCAACTCGCCAAACACGCCAACGCACCGAGTTGGCGTTTGATCGGAACGGCAGGCGAAGGTGTCTTCTGCCACAAACCGTGTACGGTCTCCGGTGGCGGTAAGAGCGAAATCAGCAAGAGTCTTCGCGACTACATGCTCTATGGTCCGATCTTTGTCAAAGATCACGACAAGGACTTTGCGTTAGTTGATGAGATCTTCGCGAAAGATTACAGCACGCGTTGGGCACCCGGTGCCGAAGGTGCAAAGGTTTATGCCGAGCGGCCTACCCGCAAGGTGCTCGACCAGAAACGATCGCTCGGTAGCGTGATCAAGTTGTTGACCCCGTCGCCTGATTACAACGACGAGTACAACGCATGGCTCGAGAGCATTCCGGAACACGTTTACGCGATCGCACTGATCGTCAAACGGTTCATCGGTACGAGTCCGGAGACGAACTGGCGAGAGCAATTCCGCGTCGACATCGTTAACGGTTCACCCGGACACGAATTGAAGATCGGCGACCGGACGTTGGTCGGCACTTACCTGCGTGTCGGTTTGGAAGATTCGCGGTGGCGGACGTTCAAACTGCGTCAGGACTTCATCGCCGCCGCCAAGGTCCAACGCGAAGACGATATCTCCGCGAGCGTCGTGATTCCGGCCGGCAGCCTCGAGAACCTCGGTTCGATGATCTCCCCGGCGGGCAGCTATAAGTTCGTTGAGAACTGTGAGTATCGCCTGTTCCAACGTCCCGACGACGCCGTACACCGCGGTCTGGACAAACAGACGGAGTTGGACCTTTCCGGCCCGAACAACTTTATCAGTAACTTCGAACCGCTCACCAGCCAGCAAGCGAAGGATATCATTCGCGATGCGATCGAGTTCGATAAGTTCAGCGGGCCGATGGAAGAGCTGCTCGAACAGGCCGCCGCGGCTGATGACGGGTATGTGGTCAGTACCGCCGATCCTCGGATCGTTAACGGTGCCCGAACCAAGAACCCGCGATACCTGCAGGATCGTCCTGACATGGTCCGGCATCTGGAAACCTATGTGGCCATGCGTGGTTTGCAGTTGCATCGCAAGCTCGCACCGGGCAAACCTGTGCTGACGCCGGTCGGTGCGGTGTTGTCGGGACGCCGCAACAATCCGCCGGATCGCGAGTCGGGTATCCGGTCGCTCGCCGTGTACTCGCCGCTGCATTACCAAGAGCTGCCCGAGTTGATTATGGACTACGTCTGTTCGTTGACCGGGAAGAGCCCGAGTACGACGGGTGCCGGGAGCGAAGGTGCGTTGACGAAAGGGCCGTTCAACGCCCTGCATCCGGCCATCGATTTGAACTCGGCGATCGTATCGATGATCTTGACGCAGTTGGGTGGCTTCAGCACGCCGGCTGGTCATATCGGGCCGCATTTCGAGGTCGGACACGACATTTCGTTGTTGATTCCGGAGGTCTGGTGCCGGATGAACGCGGAGGAACGCGAGCCGGCGAGCCTCATCGCCAACGGCATGCTCGAGAAGGTCGAAGACTTCACCTACCAAGGCACGCCGATCCCAGGCAGCCGCTTGGGTTATCGGATCACGGAGAAGTTCGTTCGCACGTATCTCGCTCGTGTGTTTGACAACCCCGCGAAGGTGTTCACCGAATCGATCCTGCGTCCCGAGACGCAAGACGAAGATGCGTTCGCGGACGGGATTTTGCAGATCGCGGAAGCTCAGGCTCGCGTGTCGAAGAACTACTACGATGACTTCGGGTATGAACTCGCCTGCCCGCCGCTGCGTGCCGTGCTGGATATCATGACGAAGGGTGATCACAACGGTCACACGATCGACTCGCCGGAGGTTCGCGATCTGTTCAAACGCGAAACGCTGATCCAGAGCGATTGGTACAAGCGTCGTCTGGAAACCAAACAGACTCACGATATCGAGCACTGGAAAGCATTCGAAGAGCGTCTCAAGGAGTACATCGCGTGCCCTGAAAACGAGGAAGCGGTCGACCGTCTCGGCCTGCAGGCACGTCTGAAGTACGCGACCGATCAGCGGAAAATTGCCGAGTCGTCAGACTACGTCAAGTCGCTCGAAGGCACGCTCGGGCTCGATCCGATGTCGCCATCGCCGACCGACCCGGTCATGCTCGATCGTTTGGCATCGGCGACCTAAGGCGTCTGTTGTTCGGGGAAAGCCGGCTGTCAGGGCTGGCTTTCATCCAGGCGAGAAAACCGCCGGGCTGGATATTGGGACTGCTCGTGTTGGGACTGCTCATGTTGGGACTGCTCGGGCAATCCCCCACGCGGACGCCGGGTTTACCGCCGGGAGCATCTTTGGGAAAGTTTGTCGTATGCGGGTCAGGCCCGCGTACTCGGTAGGATGCCAAATTTCGTTAACATAACGCCGGCAGGGATTGCACCTAGATGTCAATCTGTCCTCGCCGGCGTTTTCATTTTTACCCCTCTTCGGATTCGGCGACTTTGGGTCTGCCGTCTTCCCCAATTGTTCGCTTTTTATGAATCCAATGAACGTTTTGGTCGTCGGTAGCGGCGGTCGCGAGCACGCGTTGGCGTGGAAGATCAACCAAAGCCCTCGCGTGGACAAGGTTTTCGTCGCCCCCGGGAATGCCGGAACCGCGGTGGACGCCATCAACGTTGACCTCGATCAATCCGATCATCCTGCGTTGATCGAGTTCGCAAAATCGAACAACGTGGGATTGGTCGTCGTCGGACCGGAGGCGCCTTTGGTCGCCGGTTTGGTGGACGACATGCAGGAGGCGGGGTTGAAGGTCTTCGGGCCGTCGAGCGCCGCCGCGGAACTCGAAGGCAGCAAGGTTTTCTGCAAAAACCTGCTCCGCTCGGCAGACATTCCGACCGCCGACTATCGGACATTCCGAGCGGCCGATGACGCGATGCGATACATCAAGGACCGTTACAGTGACCCGTCAGATCCGGTCAACGTCGTGGTCAAAGCCGACGGCTTGGCCGCGGGCAAAGGCGTCGTCGTCTGCGAAACCCGCAGCGAAGCGTTGGAGGCGATCGATCGCATCGGGGCTCGCAAAGAGTTCGGTGCCGCCGGAAAAGAATTGATTATCGAGGAACGCTTGACAGGGCCCGAGGTCAGCGTATTGGCGATTACCGATGGTGAAACGATCCTGACGCTGCCGACCGCGCAAGACCACAAACCGGCCAACGACGGAGACACCGGGCCGAACACCGGCGGCATGGGGGCGTACAGCCCGGCGCCCGTTCTCGACGAACAGACCCTCGCGGAAGTCGAATCGGGGATTCTCGTTCCCGTCGTTCACGCGATGAAACGAGCACGGCGACCATTCAAAGGCGTCTTGTACGCAGGCCTGATGCTGACACCGGCCGGCCCGAAGGTGCTCGAGTTCAACGTTCGATTCGGTGACCCCGAATGCCAACCTTTGTTGATGCGTTTGCAGTCAGACATCGTCGACGTGATGGAGGCGGTGGCCGACGGACGATTGGGTGAACTCGAAAGCCTGACATTTGACCCGAGACCTGCGATCTGTGTCGTGATGGCGAGCGAGGGTTACCCCGGCAGCTATGAAAAGGGACACACCATTACCGGCATCGACGCGGCTGATGAAATGGAGGACGTGAAAGTCTTTCACGCTGGCACGAGTCTTGCGGGTGGAGGAGATGGCGCTAGCGACTCGAAGCAGGCAATCGTCAACTCCGGCGGCCGCGTGCTCGGTGTTACCGCGATGGGCGACACCATCAGTGCGGCAAAGTTGCAGGCGTACAAAGCCGTTTCCAAAATCCGTTGGCAAGGAGCGTGGTGCCGCAAAGACATCAGCGACAAAGCACTCGCGGTGGCGATTACCGATCGCTCCTAGGGGTGCGTCACGATCACGAATTCGGGTCGAAGACCGTAGCGAAAGTCGCCAAGAGTTTCGGCCATCCTTCGAACGTTTAGGTTGAACGCTCCTTTAAACCACCGTTTCCCGGCAACACTTCTCATCCGTCTCCCGATTACCTTTTCATCAATTCAATGACTACGACTGTCGAAGAACTGACCGCGATCCTGAAGCCGTACGACCAAACTCACGTGCTTCGTTATTGGGACGAACTCGATGCTGCCTCGCGCGAGCAATTGGCTTCGCAAATCAAGGCGATCGATTTTGATGAGTTGGCCACCCTGATCAAAGGCGATGACGAGCAGATCGACTTTGCAGCGATGGCCAAAAATGCGACGTTGCCCATGGCGGTTTCGGCCGACGGCAGCGGCGTGGAGTGGTCACCCGAAGACGCCCGCAAGCGAGGCGAAGAAGCACTGCGGGCCGGTGAGGTCGCGGTCATTTTGGTCGCCGGCGGTCAAGGTACCCGGCTCGGGTTCGATTTGCCGAAGGGAATGTTCCCCGCCGGGCCGCTGAGTCAGCGGACCTTGTTTCAGATCTTCGCCGACCGTCTCGCCGCGACGGGGCAACGATACGGGGTAACGATTCATTGGTACCTCATGACCAGCGAAGCGACCGATACCGAAACACGTGCCTACTTCGAAGAAAACAAAAATCTCGGTTTGGCCGACGATCAGGTGATCATCTTCAAGCAAGGGACGATGCCCGCCGTTGATTCCGAGAACGGCAAATTGTTGTTGGCCTCAAAGGACTCGCTCGCGTTGAGTCCGGACGGTCACGGGGGAACGCTCCGTGCGCTCGATCGCAACGGTTGTCTCGAAAAGATGAAATCCGACGGGCAGCAGCACCTGTTTTACTTCCAGGTCGACAACCCGTTAGTGACCTTGTGCGACCCCGAATTCATCGGTCACCACTTGCTCGCCAAGAGCGAGATGACGTCGCAGGTGATTCGCAAACGCTATCCGACGGAGAAGGTCGGTAACGTCGTCCAGGTCGACGGGCGAACTCACGTGATCGAGTACAGCGATCTTCCCGACGAGGCCGCCGAAATGACCGATGAGAGTGGCGGGTTGAAACTGTGGGCCGGCAGTATCGCGGTGCACATTTTCGACGTCGCGTTTCTCGATCGCGAAAAAGGCAGCCAGACGTCGTTGCCGTTTCACCGGGCCAGTAAGAAGGTGCCTTTCCTTTCGGACGCGGGCGAAGAGGTCAAGCCGGAGTCGCCTAACGCGACCAAATTCGAGACCTTCATTTTCGACCTACTGCCGTCCGCTGAACGAACGATTATCTATGAAGTCGACCCGGCGAAGGCGTTCGCGCCGATCAAGAACGCCGATGGCGCGGAGAAAGACACTCCGTTGCTCGCTCGCCAAGCGATTGTGGATCTGCACCGGGGATGGATCGAAGAAGCGGGCGGGAGCGTTGCCGACGGCGTCAAAGTCGAGATTAACGCCAAATTCGCGCTCGATTCGTGCGAGTTGAAAGAGAAGTTGCCTGAAAATACCCGCGTTGAGGCTGACCAATATTTTGACGCGTGAGTAGACTGTGGGGGACGACCTTTTTCGGCAAAGATTTCGTAGTACTCGAGTTCGCTTTCTCAACGAGTTTCCGTTCTCAACGACGCGGGCGCGTTCGCGGCTGAATCGATTGGGACGGCTCGTTCCCGTCGCCAGATGTCGCTCGACGCTTCGGTTGCACGGGTTTGATGTGATTGCATGTCGTCGGAAGCGTTTTGGCGTGTAGCGACTTCGGGAATCATGACGTCGTAGAGAAACCGCTCGAGTTGCGAATTTGTCCGGTCGTTTCGCCGATTCCCGGGGTTTCATCCCTGTCTCGGGTAGGAACCCGATCGCTCCGCGCCCTCCCCCACAGCCCACCGATCTTCCCATGCCTCCCCAAATCTCCACTGACCTTCGCCGGCGATCCCATCGTCGCGGCGGAGCGAAGATAGTGTTGCTTGTCTTCACCGCGTTGATCGCCGGTGCAGGCTGGTACGGCTACGACGTTTATCAAGAACGGCAGGCTCAGGTCGCGCCCGATTCCTTGATCGTCAGCGAGGTGACCGAGGCCCCGTTTGATCACACGATTATCGAGCAGGGGGAAATCGAGAGCAGCAGCAATACCGAGGTTGTCTGCGAGATTCGGTCGCGTGGAAACACCGGGACGGCGATCCTGTGGGTGATCGACGAAGGTACGCGGGTGAAGAAGGGTGACAAACTCGTCGAACTCGATTCGTCCAATCTCGAAATCGAGTTGAAAGAGGACAAGATCGAGGTGATCACCGCCGAGGCGAACTTGGCGACCGCGGCGGCGCTTCTCGAACAGGCTACGATCTCGCGACAAGAGTACCTCGAGGGAATCTACAAAACGGAAGAGAAGGCGATTTTGAGTGAAATCGCGGTCGCTGAACAAGAGCTCCGCAAGGCACAACTCGCCCTGCAAAGTAGCGAGCGGTTGGTGGCCAAAGGGTTGGTCAACGCGTTGCAGCTCGACGCGGACAAATTCGCGTTGGCCAACACACGTAACCAACTCGAAGCGGCGCAGGGGCGACTGCGGGTCCTGCAGGAGCTCACCAAACGCAAAATGTTGGTGCAGTATGACAGCGATATCGATGCAGCGAAGGCGAACCTGTCGGCGGCGGAAGAAAAGCTCCTCGAGGAACGCACCGAACTGAAGGAAATCCAAGAACAGATCGAACAGTGCGTGATGACCGCGCCCACAGACGGTGTTGTGGTTCATGCCAACAAGTACAGCCACCGTGGAGGCAACGCGGAGTTTGTGGTCGAGGCGGGGGCGGTGATCCGCGAACGACAAGCGATCATCCGGTTGCCCGACCCGACTCGCATGCAGGTGCGTTGCAAGGTCAACGAATCCCGCATCACCCTGTTGCGAAAAGGGATGGCGGCAAAGATCCGCATCGACGCTCTGCCGGACATGGTTCTCAAAGGACAGGTCGCCAAGGTGAACCGATATGCCGAACCAGGCAGTTGGTTCAGTTCGTCGATCAAAGAGTACGGCGTGGTGATCGAGATCGTGGATCCGCCGGAGGTCATCCGCACGGGGATGACCGCTGCGGTCGAAATTTTCGTCGAGCAGTTACCTCAAGCGATTCAGGTTCCGATCCAAGCGGTCTATGAACATGACAACAAGATGTTCGCGCTGGTGCAAAAAGGGGAACAGGAATTCGAAACCCGCGAGGTCAAAATCGCAGCGACGAACGACACCATGGCCAGCATTTCGTCGGGGCTCGAGGCGGGAGAGACGGCGGTTCTGAACCTTCGCGAACATCTGTCGTTGATGGATCTTCCTGAAGTCGTCGTCGAAGACAACAGCGACATGGTTGCCCTGGCGAATCAACCTTCGGTCACCGCAACGGCAGATGCCGAACCTGAGAACGACGGTGGTGACGGAGGCCCGGCAAAACGAATGCGACGTCCGGGCGACGGCAACGGCAAACCTCGACCGGGTGCCCGAAACGACAAAGTGGAAAATCCGGCCGCATGAGCGAACAAACGCTCGCGACGAGGATCGACGGCCTGACCAAAGAGTATGTGCTCAAGAGTGAGACCGTGCGCGCTCTTCGAGGGGTTTCGTTCGACGTGCCCGAAGGCGACTACGTTGCCATCATGGGACCGTCGGGCAGCGGCAAAAGTACGCTGCTGAATATGCTCGGTTGTCTCGACCAGCCGACCGCGGGGAATTTGTTTCTCGGCGATGACAACATCAGTCAAATGACGGACGATCAACTCGCCGAAATTCGCAGTCGGAGAATCGGATTCGTCTTCCAATCGTATAACTTGATCCAGCAACTCACGGTTGTCGAAAACATCCAAGTGCCGTTGTATTACCAAGGATTGTTGGGGACGAAAGAACGCGATCGTGCGATCCTGCTCGCCGAACAGGTCGGACTCGGAGACCGGCTCGATCACCGCCCCAATCAACTCTCCGGTGGCCAGCAACAACGTGTCGCGATCGCACGGAGTCTTGTGAACGATCCGTACTTTATCCTTGCCGATGAACCGACCGGAAACCTCGATAGTGTGACGACGGACGAGATCTTAGCTCTCTTCGATGAACTCAACGGGGAAGGCCGAACGATCATTCTGGTCACCCACGAAGACGACGTTGCCGAGCGTGCCCGGCGGATCATTCGGCTCAAAGACGGGATGCTGTACAGCGACGAGGCGGTCAGCGATGAACGCCGCGAAAACGCGCGAAAGATGCAAGCCGCGGCTGCGTTGGCGGTCAAGAACAAGCAGGGGCTCGCATGCTAGTTTGGCTTCGTACCATCCGAATGGGCATCAAGAGCCTGACGCTGCACCCGCTGCGAACCGGACTGACGTTGCTCGGTTTTCTGATCGGTGTTTGGTCGGTGATCGTGCTGACCGCGATCAGTCAGGGGGCCAGCGAACAGGTACAAAAGCAAATCGAATCGCTCGGTGCCACAACGATCATCGTTCGTACGATCAAACCACCGGACGAAAAACTAACCGGAATGGCGGCGACGAAGTACGGGTTGCTCCGCAGTGAACTCGATCAGATTCTCGCGACGTTGCCGACGCTCGATGTTGCCGTACCGATCCGAGAGATCAAACGACAATTCATGCGTGGAGACAAATTGATCTCGGGACGGTTGGTCGGATGCACGCCACGATACAAAGACGTCAATCGGCTGCAAATTCGCAAACGGGGTGGTCGCTTTCTGAGTGATGCGGACGGTGCCCGGAATGAGAACGTTTGCGTGATCGCCGCTGAGGTGGCCGAGGAATTGTTTCCGTATGAAGACCCGCTCGGCAAACGGTTGTATGTTCCTGAGCATACGGACTACTACCGAATCGTCGGCGTGCTCGAACCGCGAAACGCGTCGGCCGCGATCGGCGGATCGTTGGATTCACAGGAATTCAACCGAGACGTTTACATTCCGATCGAGACGATGCGAAAGCGGATCGGCGATACGATCGTGACGCGTCGCAGTGGTCAGTTTCAAATCGAAATTATGGAACTGAACCAAATCACGATGCAGGTCCAGCGAGTGTCTCAGGTTCGGCCGACCGCGAAGGTGATCGAGAGCATCTTGGCGGCCAAACACGCCGACACCGAAGACATCGCCGTTGTCGTGCCACTCGAATTGCTCGAGCAGGCTCGAAACTTGCGTCTGATGTTTCTCGGTATCGGTGTTCTGATCGCGTGCATCTCGCTGCTCGTTGGAGGCATTGGGATCATGAACATCATGCTCGCCAGTGTGACCGAGCGGACACGCGAGATCGGGATTCGTCGCGCTCTCGGTGCAAAACGTCGAGACATCGTTCGCCAGTTTTTGGTCGAAACGATTTTACTTTCGTTCGCTGGGGCCGCACTTGGGATTGTGCTCGGGTTCTTGGGGCCGCCGATGTACCGCGGCGCGATCATGCTGGTCTCGACGAGTTTCCCCGAGCAGTTCGCCGCTTTGCCGAGTGCGATAAGAGACTCGCATCCGTCGATCGTTTTGGAAACCATTCCGTTGGCGGTTGTGATCGCGGTCGCAGTCGGCTTGGTCAGTGGTTTGTATCCCGCGATCCGTGCGGCGCGGATGAACCCGATCGACGCGCTGCGTCACGAGTAACTTCGTCAAACACGTAGGTCGGTCTTTCCAAGACCGACGGTTGCTGGATCCGAGTCTCGGCTAATTGCGGTTACGCGGGGGCGGGGCGGCCGTAGAAGAAGCCTTGGGCGAGATCGAAGCCGAGTTCGAGGCAGGCTTTTGCTTCTTCGGCTGTTTCGATTCCTTCGGCGAGAGCCGAGATGTCGAGATCCTGAACCATGTTGACGAGCGATTGCAGCATCCGCATGCGATTGCCGTCGTTGACGTCGAGGCCGCGAATCAGACCGATGTCAAACTTGACGAAATCTGGACGTGCCTCGATCAGTTCGGCGAGGCGAGCTTGTCCGGCACCAAAGTCGTCGTAGGCGAGTTGAATGTCGAGATCCTTCATCGATGCGTGCAAGCGACGCATGGAAGCCGGGTCGGTAACGGCGGCTTCGTGGATCTCGAGAACGATCGTTGTATTGGATGCCATCGTGCGAACTTTCGATAGCGAATCGATCAAGGCCTGACCGTCTTCCATTTCTTTCGGATGCGTGTTGACGAACAGCGTGGGCTGATCCGGTATCTCTCTTCCGACACGCAGCCCTTCCCAACGGAGCAGCCGGCTCAGTTCGACTTCGAGGTTGAGTTGTTCGGCGGCTTGGAACATTGCCCCGACGGACTCCAATCCAAACACGCTGCCGCGGCCGAGAATTTCGAAGCCGATCGAACGCGCCCCTTTGAGTGTCACGATGGGTTGGAAGTGAGGGCGTACTAAACGTTGGCTCATCAAGCGATCGAACTGCACCAACGCGAGTGCCTGATCGCAAACGTTCTCGGAAATGGTTCCGGCGGTCATCCCCGTGGGCGATTGTCGACGAATTCGGAAGGGGGCTTCGGCAAAGTGAATCAGGTCTTCGTCGCTGACGACGGTGGGTTCGGTAATGCGGGTTCCGTTAACGTAGGTTCCGTTGGTGCTGTCGAGGTCACGAATGACAAGGCGTCCGTCAATCAGACGCAGTTCGGCGTGATTTCCGCTGACGGTACGGAACTGCAACTTCATCGACGTGCCCGACTGTCGACCAACCGTGAAGGGTTGGCGATCAACCGGGGTATGTTGCAACGAGTCGCTCGGGCCCGTCGGTCCGGAAAGGAACCAAACGTCCTCGTGCGGCGAGACGCTGCGGCGAATGGAGTCGAGCGAGGCGCTGTCGACAGCAGTCATGACAACATGTTCAGCAGTTAAAGGAAACTTGAGGGCACGGATCCGAACCCAAGGGTCGAGATGGATCCGGGACTCAACAACACGCCGCTACCAACCGTTGATAGAGGCGGCTTCTGAATCCTGTGAAAAACTAGGTTACAAAAATGCGCTACTCTCCAATGCGGGGCACGAATTCCGATAAGAATCGAGCCATGTGTTCAAACTGATTGCATATCTGCGGCGTGGCCGGCCGACTGTAGCGATTTTGCCGAATGCACGGGAAAACAACTCTCACAATCACAGCAGATGTGCGAAAGTATTTTTAAAACGCGCCGAAAGTCTTGGCGGTTTGTTGATTTAAAGAGTGTCGCCGATCACTCCGTGATCGGAGCTTGGCTTATGACCCGATCCCGGTGTGATCGGCGACTATCGTGAGCATTAACGGAATTAAATCGACAAACCGTTGGCGACGTTCGCTACGGTCTCGGCTCCGATTTCTACCTGCGAGGAAGGGTATTAGGAGAGCGCATGAAAAAACCGACGTGTCAGCGAGAGAGAGGGTTATTCTCTCGATGACACGTCGGATTCAGCGTTCGGTTGTGACGCGTGATCTCGACCGATCCGCGCGTTGTCGTGTTGGTGTTCTTATTTCGGGCGTTCTTGTCCGAGCCAGTCGTTGACTGTGGCGACGCGTTCTTCCGGTTCAGCCGGGGCGGGCGAGAGCAGCGAGCTGAAGAAGCCCGGTTTCTTTTCCGTTGTGCTGTCGGTGGATGTTCCGGCGAAAAGATTCATCGGGTTGAGGCGTGCCGGATTGAAGGTTTCCTTGGTGCGTTGCCATGATCGCGACGCGGTGCTTTTCACGTCGGAAACCAGTCCGTTCTTGCGCTCGACGATGCGTTCTTGATCGTCGTTATGGACCAGGAAGTTCGGCAGCCGAAACGAAGGAACTTTCCAATTCATCGGATTGAGTTTCGACATTGCCGACGGTTGGCTGTCTTGGGCGGCGACGTCGTTCGGGTTAGCCGTCGATACAGCGACCACGATTAGGAAAGCGACACAGATTCGAGCGAACGACGCGGCGCGAGTGGATCGTGGTTGCGTCGTATTGGCTGTAGGGCGTTGGGTATTCAACGAATACTCCCGGTGCGTGTTCAGTTTGGATGCAGTTTTTGGATCGACATGACGTGCCCGGTGTTCGAACACGAGCACGGTTTGGATGTCCCCGCATATCGCTAGTTATGCGAAAACATCGCAAGATCAATTTCCAAAAAAAACGACCGAATTCGCCCTGCCGCCATTCGGATGGCGATGAGTGGCGGTCACCAACCGTTGCGGCGGTTGGCCCGTCGACCGGCCCGGCGAGCCTGTTCGCTCATGGCCGCACCGGCCGCATGAGCCATCGCGTTGATCATTACCTGAGTCATCGGATGCGTCGCGACGTTGGTGATTTTGTCCATTGTCGTTGGCCCCCAGCTTTGATTGCGGCGAATCGCTCGCCATAGATCGTCGACATCGTGAACACTGCGCACGCGATCGAGCGAAGATCCGATATCCAACGCGTCGGAGAATTGGCACCGGCTTCGGTCGTACCCCGAGGCGCGGAACCGTTGGGCCAATCGGCCAACCGCTTGATGAACCTCGGCCGCCTGACGCAGCGCGTCGTGATGCCGGGAGGTGGTGAGGTCATTGCGGTCGAGTTGCGATTCGATGCCACGAAGAGATGCAACGATTTGGTCGTCGGTAATTTCCGGGGTTTGCCGAGCGGCGTGCCGAAGGTCGCTCGAGTGCGTGTCGGACAACATTTTCCGGAAGACGTTGATCGCTTCGCGGTAGTATTCGCAACGCGGGTTTTCCAGTTCGTTCAGTTCGGCCATGGTCGATTCGCAGTCTGTGGCGGCCGAATCGAGTGCGGCCAAGGCCGTCTCGCGCTCCTTCGTCAGGGATTCAACCGTTTTGACTTGGTCCATCAATCCGAACTTCTTTGCCGCTGCGTCTCGGCTGTCTTGGATTTCCATCACGACGGTTCCCAACGCCATGCGGTCCTCGGCGATGATCGTTCGCATCGCCGCAGGCGTGTTGGTCAGGTAGTCGAAATTACGCTTCGCCTCGTTGTAACCAACGTACTTAGCCAACATGCGATCCATGCGACGCGTGAAGCCGCGATGCGTGTATTCGGACGTGCCGAAGTTGCGGTCTTTTAGATACGAGAACAGCTTGCATTCGTTGTACGCGGGCAGCTTTCTCGCGGCGTCTTGGCTGATCTCGTCGAGGTTGGATTCCGCACGCTGCAGCGCAATTTCGGCTTGGGCGGCTCGGTTCGACAAGTCGACAAACTCGGTTTGTCCGGCGAGATAATCTTCGACTTGTTTCGCGATATCGTGTTGTCGCGTTTCGGCTTCGTCGAGCCGTTCGTTGACGCGTTGCAGGTCGTCTTCGAGGTGGCGACGGATGCGATCCTCATCGCTGAGTTGTTCGTTCAGTTCACGGACCCGGTTTTCTTTCCGCAGCAGGATCTCGCGGATTGTCGGCCGGACGTTTACCCAGGTTTGCTGGACCGATTCAGGCGAAAGGTCGGGCAAATAATGTTCGGCGAGCTTGGATAGCGTTTGATTGCGGTCGTCTTCGAGTTGCTCACGCTGTTGTTCGACCTGCCCCATTTCCGAGCGCAAGCGTTCGATGCGAGCAGCGGTCTCGTCGTAGGCGGATACGATCTGGCGATATACGTGCGGTCCAGGGAGCGGCATGAAAGAGTCGGATGCGTGAGAAGAGGCGTGGAAATTCGGACGCGGGCGTTGGCTAGAGGAGGAACCACGCTCCGGCGGCTCCGGCCGCAACGGCTGCGGTGGCGATGCGGTATCGCCATATCCAGCAATAGGCCAGGAATTTTTTGAATCCGGGCTTGGGAGATTCGTACGTGTGCAGGTTCGACAGGTATTGGTCGATGGCGGCGTCGATTTCCGCCTCAGTGACTCGGTCGCCGGATAGGGCGGCGGTCCGCATCAGTTTTTCGCGCAGACGAACGCGGACCTCGTCGTGGCGGAACATTTCTTCCGCCGTCTCACGCTGCTCGCGCATTTCACGGGCGACGTCCATGACCCGCAGCGTTTCTGCGATGGTCATTTCTTCGCCGGGCAGTTTGGTGGTCGCCCGTTTCTGTTTCAGTTCGCTCGTTGACAGTGGCGGCGGTGCTTGAGCCTGGGCGCTCTTGTTCATCGTCATGGTCCAACTAAGTCTCGCCCGCTGTCGCGGACTTTCGGATGCGTTGGCAGGATTCACGCGTGATTCGCGAAAGCCTGCCGGGGCATTGCCGCAGTATTGCCGGCTCGCCGCATTCTATCCTGTCAGTGCCGGTGCGTGCGAGTATGGCGAATTTGTCACGCAGTTCGCGTGAGGAGAATGGCTGTGAGGCCTCGTGAATCGCCAAATGTCTTGGCGACTTTCGTTACGATTTGGCTCCGCGTTTTCGCTGTAGCGATCGAGCTAGAGCTCTTTGGCGTCTTCCTCGCTCGGTGAGTCTTCGTCGAATGCGTCTTCATCCGACTCGTCGTCGCGGTAGTAGGTTCGTTTCGATTTGGGCAACGGGTCGAACGCGAGCTGGTCGACCAGGACGCCTTGCTCCTTCGCCATTCGAAGCGTCGCGACGGTGTCGCCGTATCCGCCGCCGACTTCGGTGATGCCGCGGATCAGTCCCGCTAACGTAGCATCGACTTCGGCAAACGCGTCTGGGCGTCCGGGACGGAAACGGCTGATTCGCAGGCGAGCGCTTGCCGATCCGCTGAGTGAGGTTTCGTCGGCGTTCATCCGGCGAACGATCATTCCGGCTGGGCCGATGAAGAACGACTTCAACGCCAGCGGCGAGACCTCGCCCATCAGAACCACCTCGGGTTTTCGCGTCAGGGACACGACCACGGCCGGCGGACCGTTGGATTTGATTTGGTACAAACGAAATTGTCCGTTGAGATTTTCGCCGCCGAGTGAAGAGCGGGCGTCCTTGCGATCTCGCATCACGGTCATCGCACCGTAGCGAGTCTCGAGGCTGTCTTCGTTGAGTAGTTCTTGCAGGCCGGTCACCGCCGAGGAGTGTTCGAGACCCAGCAGTGCCGACAGCGAGGGAGAACGAAACGCGGGTTCGTTACGAATGCCCGCGAGCAACGGTTCCACCGCTTCGCTGCGATCGAGGTAGGCGAGCGCTTCGGCGGCGTAGAAACGCAGTTCGGGATTGGTGAGGTTGCAGGCTTCGACGAGCGTCGGGATGGCCCCTTCGCCGATCGCCTCGAGTTGCAACGCCGCGTCGGCGGCCTCGGCAGGCACTCGGAGTTTTTCGCTCAGTTCCACCAACCGAGCTTGCGTGTCGCTCGATTCCGGGGCGACGGAAATCGCCCGGACGACGTGCAGAAGCCGTTCTTCGTGATGGCGATAACGGGGGTGGACATCGATCTCGATAAAATCGTCTTCGACTGCTTTCGCGATGCCGCGCCGCGTGGTCCCGTCGAAAAAATAGAATCGTCGGTTAATTGCTTCCGCGATCGCTTTGGCCATTTTGACGTGTTGGAACTTCGGACGCAGAACCAGCCCGAGTTTGCGATCGGTTTGGACCAGGCCGCCCGAGAGCACTCGGCCGGAGACGTGTAACGTTGTATCGTCGGTTCCGTCAAAATCGCCGCGCGTCAGCACCGGACCGGTCCCGATCGCCAACACTTCACTGCTGCGAACGGAGTTATTGAGAACCTGTTGATGACGCAGACGCGTATCGAGCAGCCAGCCGCCGTGCAGGTCGGTGGCTTCGGTCTTTGGCGGAGTCAAAATTTGCAGGTCGATCGAATCGCCGCGACGGGCACCCGCAGGGATCAGGCCGCGAACCTGAACGAGGGCGTTGTCGTTCTGTTCGAGAAAACCGTTCGGGTCGGCGACTTCGTTGCGTTTCATCTCGTCAAGTAGCTGATCGCGGAAGCTCGACGGCAGCGCCGGCCCGCCCGTTCCCGGCAATTGATTCACGACAGCGACACCGTCTACCCGGATTTCCCTCAGTCCATGAGGGATGGCAGCCTCCCGCACGAGGTCCGGCGGTTCGGGAACCCGCATCAGCTTTTCGAGATGTTCGCTGTCGTCCTTGGTGCCGCGATTGAGCCAGGAGGCACATCCGGTCGACAACAGCATCCCAAGGCAAACGGCCGCTCTGCAGAGAGGATGGGTTGGGAGTCCGAACATGGTGTCATTCACAGGTGAAAGGGCGGGGCGTGGGGGTTGCCTTCAATTCGTTTCGATAGAGCTAGTGAAAAAACCGCGTCGGACACAAGATCAGTGGAATATCCTGATGCTCTAAACGATGGACTGGGTAAACCAGGGAGGTTCGGGGCAGTAGTGGGCAGGTGACTTTCGCGGGCAGGCGACTTTTCAGCAAGGAGACGCTGTTCCGGTTCGGCGAAGACTTCTGGTTCGGCGAAGAATGCAAGGCAACGTCAGTAGCCGATCTTCAACGGTCCCACGTGGCAAGGGGCTACAAACGATGCAAGGCGAGGGTGTCTCGCACCCGCCCGAGGAGCCCGCGTGTCGGTTTGTTCCAAGGATTCTTTGACGCGGTAATCGACGCGGGTTGCCTATCTTTCCCAGGTTGTTCTTTGCCGCAATCTGCGCCCTCGTTTCGGGCGTTGGGGAGGTGTGTTTTTACATGGCGAGTTGTGTAGTAAATGTTGGTTTTTCGCGATGGATTTTCGATCTAGCGACTCGCTCGTGATGCAACTACTCTGCTGACAAGAGTTTACTGAATGACCGGGATCGTGAATTTTTGATGCAGATCAGGTTATCGACAGATTTTCCACTAGTTGGCAAAGTCAGTTTGCCGACTCATAGAGGGTGGTCATGGCGGTGCCGGAATGGGATCGTCCCGTGATTTGCGATGCCTAAACTTCGGCGGCCTCTCTGTCGGTTGTTGGAGGTGAAAACTTGAGCGAGACGGTTTGACTTGTTTGCTAGCAATTCTAGAATCTGCCTCACTCGTCGCAGGAGGCCCAGTTGGCGGAAGCGAGCGAGACATCCGAATCCGGTCGGTTTTATAAACTACGTTTTTCGCCCAACGGGACGCGTCTTTGTACGAGGTCTCTGTTAGCGAAAGGGTCGCCGGAATCTGTTCGTTTTATGGTGACGTGAGTCTGCGTCGCTACCGCCGTTTACATCCAAGAGGGAGTTGTCGCTACCGGTATGTCGTCGACGCAAGGCAGCATCGAGACGCAGGAGGCCATCGAGCGATTCGCCGATGCCTTGCGACAACGCATCGGAGCGGACCGGTTCCGGTTGTGGTTCACCCACGGGATCGAGTTCGACGTCGAGTACTCTGACGACGACGGCGATGTCTTGGTTCTCTTGGTCAGCGGTCCGTTTGCGGCTGATCGAATCACGAAGAATTTCACAACCGAATTGCGAGCCGCCGCAATGACCGCGCTGGGTGATCGTGGTCGGTTCCGGTTGGAGGTCCAGCAGGCGACGGAGCAACCGTCGTTAATTGATGGCGAATCGACGCCGGCGAAGAAACGCCGTCGTGGCCAGAAAGCGGACGCACAGAAAACAGACTCGCCGCCGAAGTCTTCCAAAGGTCGAGCCGCATCCAAGGCGAGTGGGCGATCGACGCAGCGTCGTGGTCGTGGGAAATCTGCTTCCGCCGGGAAACTATCGAGCTTGCTGTCCGAGTCAAAACTGACACGTTCGGAAGATGAGTTTGACGACGAAGAAGACGATGTCGAGTCGCGGTCGTCGCGAGGTTCCCGTGGATCGCGAGGTTCCCATGGCGCACGCAGTGAAGCTCATTCGAGTGGCACATCGCCGTTGCCGGAATCGCTGCCGACGAGTGGGCGGACCTTGGACAGTTTCATCACCGGCCCGTGTAACGATTTTGCGTTCTCGGCCGCAACGATGGCGATGTCGACGCCCGAGATCGCAACGCCGTTGTTCCTGCACGGGCCGACGGGGACCGGCAAGTCGCACTTGCTCGCGGCGATTGCCGAAGAGTTTCGTAGGCGCCGGCGGATGCGAAGGGTTATCGTCCTCACCGCAGAACAATTTACGAATGATTTTGTCGGCTCGGTTAACTCCACGGGCTTGGTTAGTTTCCGCCGCAAGTATCGCGAAGTCGACGCATTGCTGATCGATGACGTGCATTTCCTGGCATCGAAGACCGCGACGCTTCGCGAGGCGCTGTACACACTCGAAACGCTAGCGGCGGCGGGCAAGCCGTTGGTCTTTACCGCTAATCTACCACCGGCCGACATCCGTGGCTTGACCGGCGAGGTCGCCGGGCGAATGGCGTCTGGGTTGGTGTGCCCGTTGCTCGCATTGGATGCCGAGACTCGTTTGAAACTATTGACCCGGTTGGTGAAAACTCGCTGTGTGCTCGATTGCGACGAGGGCTTGTTGAGCGAGGTTAGCGAAGCGGTCAGCGGAGACGCGCGTGCGGTGACCGGTGTCGCGAATCTGATCGGCATGCTGCAGCGAATGTTTCGACGCGAACCCTCGATCGATGAGATTCGTCAATTCGGCGGCGATTTGATGCGAAACATCCGCTCGGCACCGTCGCTGCGTTCGATCGAGAAAGCGGTCTGCGAAGCGTTCGGTTTGGAGAATGACGGGCTGCGTGGCAAGGCTCAGACCCGCCGGGTCAGCGAACCGCGAACGCTCGCGATGTACCTCGCACGCCAACATACGGGGAGTGCGTTCACCGAAATCGCAAAACACTTTGGTCGCCGCAGTCACACCGGTGCGATCGCGGCACAGCAAAAAGTCGAGGAATGGCTCGCCAGTGGCAAGTTTATCGGCGGGGGAGACGCTGCGATGGCAACCGCCGACGCAATCGCCCGTGTCGAAGCCCGGCTTCGGGCGTAGAATGAATGCAGCGTTTGTGTTCTAGGCGTTAAGCACCACGGAGACCGAGGCGGCTCGAGTTTGTTTGCGGATTGCAGGTGGCAGCCGGGGGTAAGCTGTGACGGCCCATTTGTTTCTCGAAGTATTCGGGTAGGTTTCTAATGGATGTCGGTAATCTTCCCGCGGTGATGACTTTTCCTTCGGCCCGAACAATTAGCGGTCCAAGTCACGCGAGTGCGTTGCAGTTCACGCTTCGAAACGCGTTTGAGTCTGCCAAACAAAATTACATTTCAATCCTTCAACGACAGCTATCGCACGGATGATCAGAGACCAGAACGGTAAAGGTGATTTTCGCGGCAAGAAGAAGAAAGAGGCTTCGGCGAGCGAGATTCTGCAGCGACAGCAACCCTATGAACTCGAAGCAGAGATGGGGGTGATCGGCAGCATTCTGTTGATGCCGGATATTTGCGACGAGATTGCGTCATTGCGGGCGGACGATTTCTACGACGACGCCAATCGAGTCATCTATGGTCACTTGCGTGACATGTACGACACCGGGGAGAAAATCGACATCACGTTGTTGGTGTCACGGATGCGGACCTCGGGCGAGTTCGAGAAGGTTGGCGGTGCGGCGTACCTGGCGCGGCTCTCAGGCAGTGTTGCCAACGCGGCGCACGCGGTTTACTACGCCGAGATCGTGACCGAAAAGGCGGTCTACCGTCGCTTGATCGAATCGAGCACCGAGATCCTGCGGGAAGCCTACGAGCAGTCGAGCACGGCAAAGGAACTGTGTGCGCAGGCGGAACAAAAAGTGTTCGCGATCATGGACGGGCGGAGTTCCAGTGCGGTGTCCGCGATCAGCGACGTGTTGCACCAGGCGATGGATCGAATGGAAGCCCGGATGCGGGATGACTACGTCGACGGGGGTGCCGAAACCGGTCTGACGGACTTTGACCAAATGACCGGTGGTTTGCACTCGGGCGAATTGATTATTCTCGCCGCTCGTCCTTCGATGGGTAAAACGGCGCTCGCGATGAACATGGCCGAGCACGTTTCCGTTGTGCAGCGCGAGCCAGTCTTGTTCGTCAGTTTGGAAATGTCGGCGATCGAGCTTGCCGACCGTCTGTTGTGTTCGATGGCACGCGTCAACGGTCACCGCCTCCGCAACGGAACCATTTCATCAGACGACCGGGATCGATTGGTCAGCACGGCGAATCAAATCAGCCAAGCGCCGCTTTTTGTCGACGATTCGCCGAGCCGGACGGTGAGTGAGATCGCTGCTGCGGCGCGGCGGATCAAACGCCGCGAAGACGGACTCGGCATGATCGTGATTGACTATTTGCAGCTCATTGAACCTGACAACTCGCGCGATCCGCGTCAGGAGCAGGTGTCGAAGATTGCCCGGCGTCTTAAAGGGATGGCTCGGGAACTCGAGGTGCCGCTGTTGTGTCTGTCGCAGCTCAACCGGCAAGCCGAGGATAGCAAGGACCACCGTCCGAAACTCAGTCACCTTCGGGAGTCGGGGGCGATCGAGCAGGATGCCGACGTTGTGATGTTTGTTCACCGCGAGGAGTACTACCATCGTGGTGACGACAAGGCGCAGTTCGCCGGTCAGGCGGAAATCATTATCGCGAAACAGCGTAATGGTCCGGTCGGTGACGTGGAGTTGACCTGGGAAGGCGACTTCACCCGCTTCTCCAACCGCGCTGCCGAACACCACAGCGAGTTCGACGATTACCGCGAGTTCACATCACCCGGCGGCTTCTAGATCATCCGCCATTTCGCCAGATTCCACCCCGTACCGAAAGTCGCCAAGACTTTTGCCGCTACACAGTCGCCTGCCGAAGCTCTTGCCGAGTTTCGCTCTTGGCGAATTTCGCTACCGGGTGGGGAATAAACTCGATGGCGACATCTTGGTGACTTAACTCACCGTTGCGTCCGAGATCTCGTCGTAGCGTTTATTCGCTTTCGGACGTTTCTTTTAGCAGGCGAGCGACCGATTCGAGGAGGCGGTTCATCGCGAATGGTTTGCGGATGTACTCGCTCACGCCGAGCAGTTCCGCGTAGGCTTGGTGGCGACTGCCTTCGTTGCCGGTGATCATGATGACCGGCAGCGGCAGGTCGAGTTCTCGACGAAGTTTTTCGAGCACCAAAAAACCGCTACGTTTGGGCATCATCATGTCCAAGATCATCAATTTGGGGTTCTCGCGTTCGGCGAGAGCGAGTCCTTGGTTGCCGTCGCGGGCGACGATGACCTCGTATCCGGCGGATTCGAGGGCGTAGCTAACCGTTTCGATGATTTCGGCGTCATCATCGACCAACAAGACTTTGTCACCTCGAGGCTCGGCATCAGATTCAGGGGCGGCGTCGGTGTGTTCGTTCGTCGATGGGTTCATGTTGCAGTTCGTTCAGGGGGATCAATTCGCCGAAAAATCCACCGTCGTGAATTCGGAGCCATCCAGGGTGGCTTCCCCGACGCACGGTTCGGTCGGTTTCGGAGCGATGATCTTATCAAAACACCAGCGGTCGATGTCCTTCAACGCGACCGTATTCATAACATCGTCACCGCGATACTGCCGGATTTCCACTTGCGCTCGGATGCACTGTGCTGCCGTGATGTCCCTTTGCAGCATATCAGGGTCGTCGTCGTAGCCGTTGATCGCTTGTTGCCACAACATCGGAATGCGGCGTTCGCGGAGCTGTTTAAAGTTTTTAAACACGCCGGACGCGTCGGGGAATTGACCGCCCATGCGAACAACGCCCGCAATGCGGTCGCTTTGCAGCAGCGCGATCTTGCACGCCAGCGTCGCGCCACTGCCGTAACCGGCCAGCACCACTCGGTCAGGGTGGATGGAAAACTCTTCCATGGTTTGGTCGATCGCGTCGAGCACGATCTCGGATGCTTTCGCGGTCGCATCGCGTCCACACGGCCAATCAAAGCCACGGCCGCGAACGTCTATCGCGCGGGTTGCACGGACTCCGAGGCCGACATAGTTACGTGTGCTGATGTGCGGGAGCACGTTTTCAATTTGTCGCTCGTTCCCGCCGGCCGAATGCAGCCAAACGATCAGCGGGTACTGGTACCCGTGCTGATAGTGCAGCGGTGTGAGCATCTGCACACTGTTGCGTCGATTGGTGTGCGAGAGTCGTGGCAGGAAGGAATTTTGGGTAGGAGGTTTGCTTTCGTCGCCGCACGAGTCACCGTCGGGATCGTCGCCCGAACACTGCTCTGGTGTGGATTCTTCCGATAGCGGTCTCGACGTCCAACGGCGTGAAAACGAACCACTCATTGGAAGTCCTTGTCGAAGAGGAGCGAAGCAATCTGACGAGATATCTTCTGCGTCAGCAAGGTCATAGCGAGTTCTTATGAAAGCTAGTTTCACCCACCTGTGCTTGTCAACGCCGAAACAACTGACGTCGTCAAAGTTAATCGGCTACGCAACATAGTTGGCGTTTGCTAGCAATAGTTGGTGTGCGCTCATGCGTTCTGACAAGGCGCGAGCAACCATCTGCGAAGATCATACACCGTCGATCGGCGTGTGTGTGATGGCACGAAAAGAAATGATCCATCAACGCGTTTGTTTGTCACTCGATCCGTGTCGCGCTGACCTACCACGTGGTCGCGTTACGCATGTGCGCCATCCCGGCACGCACGCAATAACGATGCACGTCTGACTTCTGCGAGGGCTTGTGCGAACGCAGTCGTCTATTCCAAGTGCCCGCCGAGTCGTTTCATTTTGACTGAAATTAAAAGCATCGAAATGGCAACGATCAGGACACTGCAAACAAAGTAACCGATCACGAGTGAGGGTTGTCCCTCATGAAAAATCTCGCCGTCGCTGTCGAATAAGTGTTGATCCATCGGCAACGCAAAGAGCGCGCGAAAAGGGCTGGTCACACCGAGCCAATTGATCCACTGCAGTGTGCTCGAGGAGAACTCAAGTGTCGACGCGAGCGTGTTCAAGCCAGGCGGGATAACGTAAAGAACGATCAGGACCACGTAGGTTGTCATCAAAGCCATGACGGTGCGGTTTTGATACAGCGACGCGGTAATCGCGACAAATGCGTTGACGACCGACACGGCGATCGGGATCGCGAACAACCCCACGATGAAGAACCAATTGGTGTAGAACTGTGGGTTCAACGCGATACCGAGCAACATCGGCCACACCAGAAAACTCGTCAGCACAAACGCGACTCGAAAGCCGACGATAAACTTACCCCAGAAAATTTTCCAGGGAGACAACGTTGTCGTGAGCAACAGGTCGAGTGTTTGTCGTTCGCGTTCGCTCGTGAAGGTGCCGGCTAAGAAAACAGGGCCAACCAACAAATTAAAGACAATCACATAAACCGCAAACCAAGGCGCATGCGGCGTGAGCCAAAAGAGCAACACACCCATCAAAGGAATCGCCAACAGGATGCTAATCTGAATCACCAGACGCAGCATCAAGGTGCCCTGACTGAAGATTTCCCCGTGGATCTCTTTATCGTAAACCGGATTGGCTCCGTCGTTCATCAGGGTGTCTCGCCGCGGCGGCGCGAAGAGTCGGTCGGGGAATTGATCGGGCTGGATCACGAGCCCGACGGCTTCCGCGGCTTCCTGTTCGAGGTCAATGATCTCTTTGCCTTCGCTTCCGACGTCCGGTGGATAGAGCAAACGGCTCGCCGTTGCAGCAGCCATCAGGATCACCGCCGCGATCGCAAACGCGGGGACGATAAACACGATTACTTTCAGTCGCAGCAAACCGTCCGTGGCCAGAAACTGCCACAACAGGATTCCGCCGATTACCAACGGCAGGATCACGAGGTAGCTGACCACCAACGAGTTGCTGGTCCGAGAGAAATAGCTGCTGCAGAAAACGCCGATCGCGCCAAACAGGATGACTGAAACAAACAACCCAAGGTACGCCGCGGCGACCTCGTAAACGCTGACTCCGCCGAGCGGCAGGAACAACACGATGATCGGCAAAGACGCGACGATCAATAACGCCAGGTGAGTGAGAGCGGCGATCAGTTTACCGAGCACGATTGCACCGGGCCGGATCGGGCTGGCCAGCAGCATTTCGTAAGTTTGGCGTTCTTTCTCTCCCGAGATCGTTCCCGCGGCGAAGCTCGGTGCGATCAAGGATGCGATCACGTACTGGCCCAAAAAGAACAGGTCGACCAACCGCCGCGCCGAAGGCGGGTTCTCAGTCAGGTTCAAACGTTCGTCGCTCGGCCACGCGATCAACGTCACCGCGGCGAGCAGGATCTGATAAACAGCCAACAGGATGAAGGCACGATTGGTACGCAGGTTGACCAACAACTCTCGCTGCAGCACCGGGTTGTTCTTGAAACCCAATCCGGCCGGAAGGTTCCAACGAAACGGGAAGTGCGAAAGAAGGGCGTGAACGTTCAATGTTAGGTTTGCCGTTGAATCGGATCGTGACGCGTCAGCACGGACGACGCGGGTTCGTTCGCATAACGTTATAAACGTGTCTTCGACTGTTCGCCCGCGATCTCGGTGACGAACCGCGGAACGGCGAATCCCGGCAGGCGTGTTTCCAGTTCGTCGATCAGTTCGCGTCCCCGTTCGGCGTTGACCTCAAAATGAGATGCCCCCGAAACGCGGTCGAGTTGATGAAGATAATACGGCATCACGCGGCACGCGATCAGCGCCCGCGAAAGTTCTTCGAGCGTGTTCGCGTCATCGTTGACGCCGCGAAGCAGCACCGATTGGTTCAATACCGGAATGCCGTTGTCGACCAACCGCGCCAAAGAACGCTCGGTCGCCGCATCGATCTCCGCCGCATGATTGCAATGCACAACCATCCACGCGTTCAATCGCGAACAACGTAACCGATCCACCAATCGTTCGTTGACGCGTGATGGGATCACGATCGGCATTCGCGTATGAATCCGCAGTCGTTGGACGTGAGGTATCGATTCGATGCGTCGGATCAGATCGTCCAGAGCCACGTCACTGAGTGTCAACGGATCGCCGCCGCTCAGGATGACTTCCTCGATGTCGTCTCGCTCCGAAAGGTAATCGATCGACGGCGCGTAGGCTTGAACGCGTGATCCGGCTTGGGGGTACGGGAACGTTCGGCGAAAGCAATATCGGCAGTGAACTCCGCAGGCCCCCGTGGTGATGACCAACGCCCGCCCGGAATATTTGTGAAGCACCCCCGGAACGACATTGGCCTGCAGGTCGCCGACCGGGTCGGGCCCAAACCCGGGCACCTCGACGCCCTCATCCTCGATCGGCAGCACTTGCCGCAGCAGCGGATCGTTCGGATCGCCGGGCCGCATCCGAGCGGCGAACTCCCGCGGAACGAAGACCGGAAACCCGTAGTCGGATGCTCGGTTGGGTGTTTTCCCGGGTGGGCCGACGTTCGCATCCGTGGGCGCGAGTAATTCGTTCGGCAACCCGAGCAGATCGAGCAATTCCTCGGCGGACCGGATTGCGTCTCGCATCGAGTCGAGCCAGCGGTCGGCTTTTGGGGAAATTTCTTTGCCCGAAAGGGGCAGGACAATCGCGCCTTCGGTCGTTAAACTCTCGTCGGTCGGATTCACCTTGGACGTCGAGTCGCTACTGAGATCGCGATAGTCCTGATTCACTGATTTACTTTTCCGTTTGGGAGTGACGCCCGCCGTGGCAACGTACAACACTAGCGATTTTCGCAAAGGCTTAAAAATCCAAATCGACGGCGAGCCGTATTTGATGACCGAAATGATGTTCGTCAAACCCGGTAAAGGCAATGCGCTGTACAAGTGCAAAATGAAAAACCTGATCCGCGGCACCACGCTCGATCGTACCTACAAAGGCGGCGACTCGCTCGAATCGGCGGACGTGGAAACGACTTCGGTGCAGTTTCTGTATCGTCAAGGCGAAGACTACGTGTTCATGGACGGAACCACTTTTGAGCAGTACGAGGTCACCTCGGACGTCGCCGGCGATATCTGGAAGTACATCAAAGACGGCATGGAGTGCACGATGACGCTCTACAACGGCAATGCCATCATCGTCGAACCGCCACAACACGTGACGTTGGAAGTGATCGAAACCGCCCCGGGTACCAAGGGCGACACCGCGACCAACGTGACCAAACCTGCCAAGGTCGAGACCGGTGCCGAGTTCCTCGTGCCTGGATTCATCAAAGAAGGCAACGTGGTCAAGATCAACAGCGCCACGGGCGAATACGTCGAACGCGTCAGCAACTGATTTGCCGGCTGCTGCGAACCGGCAAGACCGCTCTCTTTTGGTTGAGCTCTTGTTGTTGCGCGGATTGACTGAATTGCTGCTGCAAAACGTCAGCGTGAGGCTGTAGCGAACGTCGATATCTTTTGGGGCGGATGGAATCCACCCCGATCGCCGGTGTGTCGGTTTGGTCCCGCACACACGGTTGCGGACTCGCTACAATGAGTGCGGCGCGGTTTTTTCGCCGCGTGCCACTCGTTATGCCAATGGACGATTCTCATGTCGACGCCATCTGACTCACCCGACGTGTCCTCTACCGCCAACATCGTCACCAAAGTCGATTCGGCGAGACGCCGGTTGCTGCTCGGGAGGTTCGGCAACAGCCTCGCGATCACTTCGTTTGTCGCGTTGTTGGTCAGCACCGTTGCGGTCGCCGCGATGGCGGTGGTTCCGCTCTCGACGCTGACCGCAGCGTTGTCGAGCGGTTCTGAAGAGTCGGCGATTAACGCCTCGCAGTGGGCGATCGGTTGGATGGTCGGCACGATGTTCATCGCCGTGGTGGCCGCTGCGGTTCACGTTTGGTGGAGAGCCCCCTCGCGTGCTGACGTGGCTGCCGAGATCGATCGTCGTTTCGGTCTGCGTGAACGGATCAGCAGCGCGTTATCGGTGGCGACGGAAGATCCGCAACCGCAGTCTCGTTCGAGTATGACCGACGCGTTGGTTCGCGATGCATCCGCGCGGGCGGAGTCATTGAAGATCGCGGACAAGTTTCCTCTGCGGGCCGGTCGTACGGCTTGGCTGCCGCTCTCGATCATTCCGATCCTGGTCGCGATGATCGCCGTCGTGGAACCGGCATCACCGATCGACGATGCGGTAGCGTCCGCCGTTGATTCCGCGGAGGTGCGACAGGTCAAGGCGGTCGCGGCGGAACTGAAGAAACGCATCGCAGAGCAAAAGAGGGCGTCCGAATCCAAAGGTCTCAAAGAGGCACAGGAACTTTTTCAGGACATGGAGCGGCAACTCGACAAGATTACCAAGAGCGAATCGCTCAACCGCAAAGAAGCCCTGATTCAACTCAACGAAATCAAAGAACAGATTCAACAACGCAAAGACCGCATCGGCTCACCTGATCAACTTCGCCGGACGCTTTCGCAGATGAAAGGCCTCGACGGAGGCCCGGCGGAAAAGATCGCTGATCAAATTCAAAAAGGCAACTTCACCAACGCCGCCGAAGAGATTCGGAAACTCGCCAAGAAGATCAAGGAAGGCAAGATGGGCGAGACGGAGGTGGAGAAGCTCGCCGAGCAAGCCAAAAAACTCGCCAAGCAAATGCAAGACGCGGTGAAGGAACATGAAGCGAAGAAGGAGCAAATGCGTGAGCAGATCGAGCAGGCGAAGCGTGAAGGACGCAGCGAGGACGCAGCAAAGATGCAGCAGAAGCTAAACGAAGCCGAAGCCGCCGATGCCCAGATGCAGCAAATGCAACAAATGGCCCAAGCGATGCAAGACGCGGCCCAGGCGATGCAGGAGGGAGACAGCCAAGCGGCCGCCGATGCGATGCAGGAAATGAGCGAGCAACTCGGCGAAATGCAAAGTGCGATGGAGGAACTCGAGGACTTGCAAAAGGCAATGGATGACCTCTCCCAGTCAAAAGACCAAATGAACTGCAACGGATGCAACGGCGAAGGGTGCCAAAAATGATTGGGCAAGGGCTTCGGCCAAAACCAACGACCCGGATTCGGTATGGGCGAGGGGGCCGGCAAAGGTGACCGACCCGAGGAAGAAACCGATACAAACTCGTATGACACCCAGGTCCGGGGTGATGTCAAACGTGGACGCGCCGTGATCGCGGGATTCGCCGACGGACCCAACCGAAAAGGGGTTACTCGAGAAACGATCAAAAGTGTGATCGAGTCGTCGATGAGCGAAGAGGGTGACCCGCTCGAGGATCAGGTCCTGCCGCGGGACGAGCGCGAGCAGACTCGACAATATTTCGACCGTCTGCGTGACGGTGTCTAAAACGCATCGGGCGGTCGAGTAGATACCGGAACTGCGCTGCGTTCGTGTCGGCGTTCAGGCCTGAATCGTTTCGGTTTACTGGCCTGATTCGTTTCCGCATTCTGGTCTGCGCGCGCTCGAGAACGGCCGACGGCACGGGGCCGTTCCTTGCCCTCATGCGGGGCGGCGAATCATGCGCGTAAATGCGAGAGAAATTCTCACAAAAGGGTTAAGAAAGCCACCCTTAGGCGTCATGTAAGAGCGGTCATCTGCGCTCGCGCGCGAAGAAGAACAAGATGGGGTCAGCGGTCCGACGCAACGGGCGATCTTCAACGCTCTGCCTCAAGGCCCAGGACGCATCGAGCGGGTGACCTCATCAGACGCCGTTCGTGCAAACTTCGTCGCGTCACGTTCCCACCCGTTCGGCATCGATGCCGGATTGATCCAACAGCAAAGGTTCTCAGCAGGCAAGCGATGTCAACCAACGAAGCTACACCCGATTATCGGAAACCGTTCATCACGATCACGATGCTATTCTTCCTGTGGGGATTCATCACGGTCATGAACGATGTTCTGATCCCTTATTTGAAAGACAGTTTTGACCTGAGCTATTTTCAGGCCGGATTGGTTCAATTCGCGTTCTTTGGCGCGTTCTTCTTTGTCTCCCTGGTCTACTACTTCGTGTCACTGTCCAGCGGTGATCCGATTAACCGGATCGGTTACAAGTTCAGCATCATCGTTGCGTTGCTGATTTGCGGTTTCGGGTGTGCGATGTTTTATCCTGCCGCGGAGTTTCAAGCGTACCCGTTCTTCCTTGGTGCGTTGTTTTTGCTCGCGACCGGGGTCACCCTGCTTCAAATCGCGGCCAACCCGTACGCGGCGATCCTTGGCAAACCCGAGACCGCATCGAGTCGACTGAACCTGGCTCAAGGCGTCAACTCGCTCGGCACCACCATCGCGCCGATCGCCGGCGGGTTGTTGCTGTACAAAGTGTTCGCGACCGACGGTGAAGTGACGATCGACTCGATCAAGATCCCATATCTGATTTACGGTTCGTTATTTGTCCTCTTGGCGATCATCGTCTGGCGAAGCCATCTGCCGAGCTTTACCAAAGAAGATGAATCGACGAGCAGCAGTTTAGGGGCGCTGCGTTACCCGCATTTGCGGTTCGGAATGATCGCGATCTTCATGTATGTCGGAGGTGAAGTTGCCATCGGCAGCTATCTGATCAACTTCATGAAACACGAAGATATCATGGGGTTACCCGAGGCAACAGCGAGTATCTACCTCGCGTACTACTGGGGCGGTGCGATGATCGGTCGACTTTGTGGCGCGATCTCGCTGAGCGACATTGCGAGTCAGTCGAAGAAGTATGCCGCCATGATTGCGACCGCGGTGGTGGTGTTCTTTGTGGTGTACTTTGTGACCGCGATTCGTCTCGATGACGGCGTGTTCACGATGTCGTTCATGACGCCGAGCCAGGTGGCTCCGTTCTTCTTGCTGATCGCGATCAACTTCGCCGCCTTCGTGCTCGGCCAGGGCAACGCCGCTCGCGCGTTGTGGGTCTTCTCGCTCTCGATGATCGTGCTGCTTTGCATTGCCGCGTTTACCGGCGGTTCGCTCGCGTTCTGGGCCGCACTCGGAACCGGGCTGTTTAACTCGATCATGTGGTCGAACATCTTCACGCTCGCGATCAAGGATTTGCGTCAACACACATCGCAGGGTTCTTCGTTGTTGGTGATGATGATTGTCGGTGGCGCGATCGTGCCTCTGATCATGGGGGCCGCCGCGGACCGTATCGGAATCCAACTCGCGTTTGCGGTCCCGATCGTGAACTACGTTTACATCGCGTTCTACGGACTCGTCGGACACCGACACGTTGCCGTCGATGAGGTGCAACCGGAGGTGGCGGCGTGAAAGATGATCGCGTTGTCTTAACCCTCGATGCCGGCGGGACGAACTTTGTCTTTTCGGCGATCGATAGCAGCGGCGAGGTGATCGAACCGGTGCGGTTGCCCGCCGAAACGATCGACCTCGAAAAAAGCCTTGCAACGATCGTTGACGGGTTCACGCAGGCGGCTGAAAAATCGCCCCGTGCTCCTGTGGCGATCAGCTTCGCGTTCCCCGGTCCGGCGGACTATCCCAACGGGATTATCGACAACGTCGGAAACCTTCCCGCCTTCGCCGGTGGCGTCGCGTTGGGGCCGTTCCTCGAGGAACAATTTCGTCTGCCGACGTTCATTAACAACGATGGCGATCTGTTTGCGTACGGCGAGGCGATCTCCGGTTTGCTGCCGCAGGTCAATCGCATGCTCGAGTCCGCCGGGAGCCCGAAACGTTACCGGACGCTGTTCGCGGTCACGTTGGGTACCGGATTGGGAGGAGGTTTGGTTCACAACGGCGAACTGTTCATCGGCGACAACTCGAACGCGTCGGAGGTCTGGTTGCTCCGGAACCGTCTGCGACCGGAATCGTTTGCTGAGGAAGGCGCGTGCATCCGAGCGGTTCGCGGCAGTTATGCCTGCCGAGTCAATTGTGATCCGTCCGATGCTCCCTCTCCGCAACAGATCGCGACGATCGCCCAGGACAGCAGCCATCCGAATCATGCCGCCGCAATCGGTGCGTTCGCGGAACTCGGACGAGTCGTCGGTGATGTGCTCGCAAACGCATCCACGTTAGTCGACGGCTTGGTCGTGATCGGCGGCGGGATCGCAAACGCTCACGCGATCTTCATGCAACCTCTCATTGATGAAATGCAACGCCGGTATGAAACCTACGATGGTCGCCCGGTCGATCGCATTGTGCAAAAGGTATTTAACCTCGAGTGCCAAGAGCAGAGCGAGCGTTTTGTAAAAGGTGCCAAGAAAACGATTGTGGTTCCTGGCACGCAGCGTGAACTGTCCTACGACCCGATGAAACGCATCGGTATCGGAGTCAGCCGTCTTGGTACGAGCGCGGCCGTCTCCGTAGGGGCACACGCCTTTGCCCTCAACGCGATCGACACGCGAAATTGAAACGCGGAAAATGGACAAGCATACTACTCAGTCACTTCACGAATCAGTCGCTTATCACGCCACCGAGCTTTCCTTCATGAATCTCAACACAATTCTACAAATCGCGGCCGCGGTCATCGTTCTCGTCGTCCCCGGTTCCCTGCACGCCAAGTCGACTGTCGATTGGGTTGATCCCCTGATCGACACTCACGAATCACGTTGGTTCTACTTCAATTCAGCGTGCCGTCCGTTCGGTTTGGTGAATCTGAGTCCAGACACGCAAACGAAAGGATCGTGGAAGTCGGGTTATCTGTATGGTGATTCGTCGATTCGGTGTTTCAGCCACATCCATGCATGGCAGTTGTCAGGCATTCCCGTCTTGCCCACCGTCGGCGCGATGAACGGGCACCAAGGGATGGACGCGTATCAGTCGGAGTTCTCGCATGACGATGAAGTCGTCCGGCCGGGCTACCACAAGGTGCACCTGAAAACCTACGGCGTTACCGCCGAGTTGACCTCGACAACCCGAGTCGGGTTTCATCGCTATCGCTACCCGACAACCGATGACGCCTACATTCTCTTTGACGTCGGTGCGATGCTCGGTCATGGTCCGACCGTGACTGCGGAGGTCACCCGTGTCAACGATCGAGAGTTGGTCGGGACGACTGTGATGCAGGCGACGGGGCGTCGGAAAAGGGACACACCGGTGTTCTTTGTGGCTCGCTTTGATCAAGACATGACGTCTTTCGGCGGTTGGCGAGACGGTCAAATCGAGGACATCGATGATTCGATCGCCGGCAAAAACGTCGGCGCGTTTGTTCGCTTTCAAACGGATGCCGCCAAACCGGTTTTGATGAAAGTCGGTGTGAGCTACACGTCGATCGAAGGAGCACGGAAGAACCTCGAGGCGGAACTCGACCATTGGGATTTTGATCGGGTCGTCGAGGAATCTAACGAGAGCTGGAACGAGCGGCTCTCGCGGATCACCGTCGAGGGCGGCTATGACGAGCAAAAGACCAAGTTTTACACGGACCTCTGGCGGTCGATGTTGGGGCGGCGGATCGTCAGTGACGCTGATGGTTCTTACGCGGATATGACGACCGATGAACGTCGCATCCTGCGCGTGCCGCTCGATGACGACGGGCAACCGGCGTTTGCCATGCACAATTTTGACGCGTGGTGGGGCAGCCATTGGAGCCTTGATATTCTGTGGCCGCTCGTTTGTCCTGACGTCTACAGTGACATCTGCAACACGTCGGTGGAGATGTACAAGAACGGAGGTTTGATTCCTCGTGGTCCGTCGGGCGGGAACTACACGTTTGTGATGATCGGTGACACAGCCGCCCCCGCTATCGCGTCCGCCTACGCCAAAGGCATTCGGGATTTTGATTACGAATTGGCGCTCGAAGGATTGGTTAAGAACACCGGCCCTACCGGTGGGCGTTATTACGGTGGGTACGCTAAGGAACCAACCCCTTCCGCGTACGAGGAGTACCAGGCGAAGGGATACGTTTCTCGTGCCAATGCGTTGTCCGGCGGTCACGGCAAAGCGGTCACCAGCCTGACGCTCTACAACGCTTACCACGACTGGTGTATCGCACAAATGGCCAAGGCGATCGGCCGTGACGATTTGCACGACCGGTTCATTCAAGGTGCCACCAATTATCGTCACGTCATTTGGCCGGAGAAACAGTCGGCGTGGGTGCGCGAAGGCGACGGCAGTTGGAAGAGTGATTTTCTGCCTCGCGAAATGCGATTCGAACAAGACGGCTTCTGCGAAACCAGTGCCGCGGTGACGACATTCTACGTTCCTCACGATCCGATGGGTCTCGCCGAGTTGCTCGGAGGTGCGGACGCGGCGGCTAAGAAACTGAACGAACAGTTCGAAGCTTCTGTGGAGGAGCGGTTTCACTTACCCGGCCGCAGTCACGGCAACGCGTTGGTCGATTATGCCAACCAAGACGGCACCGGAATGGCTCATTATTTCAACCGGATCGGTTACCCATGGTTGAGCCAAAAATGGGTTCGCGAGGTTCAACGCCAAACGTTCGGCGGAACGGATCCGTACAGTGGTTACAACGGCGACGAAGACCAAGGACAAATGGGGGCGCTCAGTGCCCTGCTGACCTTAGGGCTCTTTCAGTTCGACGGTGGTTCTGGGATCGATCCCAAGTACGACATCACCGCGACCGTCTTCGACAAAGTCACGTTGCGACTCAGCAACGAGTACTACGATGGAAAAACGGTGACGATCATCGCCAACAATCAAGGACCCGAGAACGTCTACATTCAATCTGCGAAATGGAACGGCGAGCCGTTGCAAACGTGCTTTCTCCCCCACGCGGATCTCGTCCAAGGCGGCGTGCTCGAACTCGAACTCGGCCCCGAACCCAACAAGTCATGGGGAAACTAGCCCGCGACGAGTCAAACCCGTAGCGAAACCCGCCAGGGCTTTCGGCGAATCGCATGGCTCTTGCCGAAACTCTCGGCGAGTTTCGTTACCTTGTGGAGTCGAATCTGGAACGAGCCCACACCGCGTAGCTGGACTCGCCAGAGTTCAGACCACTCCCAGAACTCCACCGCAAACCCGTAGCGAAACCCGCCAGGGCTTTCGACGAATCACATGGCCCTTGCCGAAACTCTCGGCGAGTTTCGTTACCTTCTGGAGTCGAATCTGGAACGAGCCCACACGCGTAGCTGGACTCGCCAGAGTTCAGACCACTCCCAGAACTCCACCACAAACCCGTAGCGAAAACCTCCAGGGCTTTCGACGAATCGCAGAACCCTTGCCGAAACTCTCGGCGAGTTTCGTTACCTTGTGGAGTCGAATC
>JBICHZ010000341.1:0-42007 GCA_043101355.1 Rhodopirellula sp. JB044 | reverse complement strand
TTTGGTACAGGGGATCGTACAGCACTCGCCGCGGTTTACTGTGGGCGATGGTCTTTATGCCTGTCATCGCCATGACCGCCAACCAAGCCGGTTGGATCACCGCAGAGGTCGGGCGGCAACCATGGATCGTTTACCCATCGGTACAAAACGGCGTGGAGATGATGGGACTACGGACCGCCGATGGGCTCAGCGAGTCGGTGACCGCCGAACAGGTTCTCAGCTCGATCATCTTGTTCGGCGTCATTTATTCGATGCTGTTCGCCGTTTGGATCTTTGTGCTCAACCACAAAATCCAGCACGGCCCCGAGTCGCCTGAAGAACTCGCGGAATACAAGCAAAAACTGCGTGCCGAGTCGATGAGCGAAGCGTTCGGTCATCACGGCACGTCTCGAGCCGGCGGGATGATGGAGGAGGGCACCCGATGAGTTACGACCTACTGACCCTGATCTGGTTTGGATTGTTGGGCGTGCTGCTCTGCGGGTACGCGATCCTCGACGGTTTTGATTTGGGCGTGGGCATTCTGCACCCTTTCATCGCGAAAGACGACACGGAACGACGTCTCGTCATGAATTCGATCGGACCGCTTTGGGATGGCAATGAGGTTTGGCTGGTCACGTTTGGCGGGGCTTTGTTCGCTGCGTTTCCGGTCGCCTACGCGACCGTATTTAGCAGCTTCTACACGGCCTTCTTCTTGCTCTTAACATGCTTGATTGGTCGAGCCGTGAGTTTGGAGTTTCGTTCCAAAGTGATCAGCACGACGTGGCGACGAGTTTGGGACTGGGCATTCTTTGCATCGTCGATTACCGCGGCACTGCTACTCGGAGTCGCCGGCGGCAATGTGATGGCCGGTATGGAACTCGGTCCCAAATATCACTACGAAGGCAGCTTACTCAGTCAGGTCTACTGGTACCCGTTGCTCGTCGGTGCGTTGACGGTTTCGCTGTTTTCGCTGCACGGAGCGATCTACCTGTATCTGAAAACCGAGAACGAATTGCAAACACGGGTGCGTGCTGCGATCACACCGTTGTTCTTCGTCTTCGCCGGTCTTTACCTCGTGGTGACGTTCGCAACGTGGTGGCACGTCCCGCACGCAACCGAAAACCTTTCCGCACACCCATGGTTATGGGTTGTCCCCGTTCTGAATGCTTTGGCGGTACTCAACATTCCGCGCGCGATGCACTGGGGAAAACCGGGCCATGCGTTTTTCAGTTCGTCGATGGTGATCCTGGCTCTGGCGACGCTATTCAGCGTGGAGATCTTTCCCAACTTCATGATGTCAACCATCGATCCTGCCTACAGCATCACACTCGAAAATGCACGCAGCAGTCGTGACACGCTCGAGATCATGCTGATCATCGCTGGAATCGGTTTCCCATGCGTGTTGAGCTACACTGTGATCATTTACTGGATCTTCCGCGGAAAGGTCAAACTCGATCCGCACAGCTACTGATGCTCACGCCCGACACCGAGTCAGCTAGTTTTGCGTAGTAAGTCTCGATCCGACCTACGCGACCGTCATGGTCTCGACATCGTTTGGTGTTTTCTCGCTCTCGTCACCACCGAGTTGGCCGCCGGAGGAGTCGTCATCGCCGATTCGCCTGACCACCCACCACAATCCAAACATCACCAGTAGGATCGAGGCGATGGCTGCGATTCCCTCTCGAAACAGCGAACTGCGGAGTTGACCAACCGGACCGAGCACTTCGGACAATCGATATTGGACGAGCACTAACAAGTCCGTCGACCGCTTCGGCGTGAAGGTTGCTTCGCCGTTAGAGTCAGTGTCGTTGTTGTCGTTATCGCTGTCGGTCGACGATGAAGATGCCGATACCTCGGTGCCATTGAGCGCCGCGATTTGGCTCGGTGCTTCCGGCAAGGTAACCGGTTGCATGGCCGCGATCCACTGTCCGGCATAGGACTCGCCTCCGGGAGCGGACGCCATCGGATCGCGGTAGTCGACGTCGCCACCTTCGAGCAACGCATCGACCAATTCCGACGCGACTTGATAACGCTCCTCGGACAACGTGGCCCCCTGACGTTGCTGTTCGTCCATGAGTGGATGCTGCAAGACCGTCCCACGCAACTTCCCCTGTCGAGCCTCAACGAGCACTGCGACTTGACTGCCGGATCGCCCATTGGGCGCCGCGTCGTTTTCACGAAGCAATTCGAAATCACCCAGGTTGATCGTGGCAACGAAGACCGCGTCGACTTTCCCCGGTTGCGTCTTCGGATCGAGACGCACCGGCGTGCTGATCGCGATCTTCCACAGGCCTGTCGCGGTGCTGCGGAACGCGGACGAAAGGTGAGTCGTTTGCAACGGAGAAACACTGGAGATCGGCAGTTCCTCCGGCGAGAAATCACGGTCGCCGTTGAAGTAAGCACGATAGGCATAGTTACGCCCCGCACTGTTTTGTTCTCTCGCAACATGCCGACCGTACGCGATCGAAAAGATCGTCCCAGAGGAATCAACGACGAACAATGACGCGAGTCGTTGCCGGTGCGTGGTGAGCCCTTGCTCGGACGTGTAGATCTGCAGCCGGCTGTCGAGATATTCATTGAGTCGCTGACGGACCGGCGAATCCAAGATCGCATCGCGAACGTCGGTTTTTTCGAGAGCCGCCGCGGGTGTTTCGGAAGACGCAATCTCTTCCAAGGACGACTTCATCACCGAGTCGTCGAGCGTCTCGCGCAGCAACTCTTCGAACGCGTCCCGTTTGGACTCTCGTTCGGTGAGTTGAAAGTACCGTTCGATTTCGGTCTCGAGTGTTTGTGCGGCAAACCGAGCGGCGAGCTGGTTACTGCCGAACGCTTCGGTCCGCAGAGCCGTGGTGGCGGACTCGGTCGCGCGATTGATGCTCCGCATGGCGAAAACACAAGTCGCCAACAACAGCAAAATAGGGCCAACAATTCCTAACAGCATCAGTGGGCGACGGCGCTGTTTGTCCTCGCGGCGTTTTAAATCGCCGAGCACCTGCTGCATGTTTGCGTAGCGTTTCTTTGGCTCGACCGCGAGTGTCTTTTCAAGGATGCGACGCAGCGGTCGATCGATCCCTCGTCGAGACAACGAGTCGACCGCCGAAGGGGCCGCAGCGATCGCTTCGCGGTATCGTGCTAAACGGCCCGGCAAGGAGCCTGCTGTATCGAGCTGCGAGAGCAACGATTGGTCACGGTGCGGCGCGTTGCCGGCCAACATTCGATACAAAAGTGCCCCGGCGGCGTAAACGTCCCAGCGACTATCGGGGGTGGAATTCAAATCCGCCTGTTCAGGTGCCATGTAGAACAGCGTTCCCATGGCGGGTGTTTGGTCGTGCGACATCCGGCTCTGCCCAAAATCAGCCAACTTGGGTTAGTTGTCTGCCGCGAGCAAAATGTTGGCCGGTTTGACGTCACAGTGCAGCACCCCTTTGCCGTGACAATGGTTCAGGCCGACACAGATTTTTTGAAACATCTCGACAGCTTCACTGACCGGCAATCGGCCACGCTGCAGCAGCATCTCTTCGAGCGAGCCGCCTTCGACGAGTTCCATGACATAGTACGGCGGATCGGCATCCCAACCGACCTCGAGCACCTGAACGACGTGCCGGTTGGCCGACAACTGCACGAGGTTTTTGACCTCGCGAGAAAGCAGCGACCAATTCACGCCGCTGCGGTGCAAATAAAATTTGACCGCAACGCCACGTCCGGTATTCAGGTCGCGACCGATCCAAACCTGGCCAAACGCCCCCGCACCGAGAAACCGTTCGACCCGCACACCGGGGACCTCCGCCGGTGGCATGGTCGCCTGCATCGACAAACGCCGCGCCGCCGCTTGGCCGACCGCACCCTGGTCTTCGGTACGATCCGGCTCGGGGCCGGGGGAAGGATTCGGCGGGGAAGGTTCAGTCACCCTGTGGGCACCATGGGGTCGACGAGAATCGGCATGCAACACGAACTACGATGGCTCTGATGATATCATTGGATGATGACTAGTGATGACGCAAGCCCGGCGACGAACCGCGGTGGTTGGGTTAAACTGCTGCAACGACGGTATTGAAAACGGCCGCCCATTGCGGCCTCCTGTCCGGCATTTTGCTTTCCGTCCGACCTTCTGAACTTCTCTTCCGCCCTGCGAGTCGCAATGTCGATTCAAGTCACCTGCACGCACTGCTACAAACGGTTTCAAGTCAGTGACAAGTTCGCTGGTAAATCGGGACCATGCCCGGCATGTAAAAAACCGATTAAGGTCCCCGAACTCAGTGAACAGGTCGTCATCCACGCCCCCCGGGATGATTCGCCGAAAGACTCGACCGGACGCAGCGTTCTCAAACCGATCGAGGCCAAAGATCCCGAACTCACCAACCGCCTGCTGTTCATCGCGGCGGGTTGTGTTGTCGGTTTGTTCGCAATCGCGTTCGGGTTTCGCTTCACCGGTGGGACACCTTTGTGGGCACAGATACTCGGCGTGATCCTGTTGGCCCCGCCGCTGACTCGGATCGGCTACAGTTTCGTGCACGACCGTGAGCTCGCACCTTACACAGGAGTTGAACTTCGCAACCGCGTCCTGATTTGCTCGGCCCTGTTCGCCGCGACTTGGATCATCTACGCGTTTGTTCCCGCCTACGTGTTTGAACTCGATTCCCCCAAAGAGATGTCTTGGACAATCGCGGGGATCATGTTTTGCGTGATGGTATTGCTCGGCGCGTTCGCCTCAGTGGCCTGCTTTGAACTGGAGTTCCCCAACGGGTTGATCCATTCGGGTTTCTACTTCACCGTCGTGATCATACTGGCGTTGGTCGCCGGCGTGACCTTGGCGGGTGAGGAACCACCAGATCGGTTTGCCGATCTAGCGAGTCTCTCCGCACTGCCGCCCACGACAGCCTCGACGAACATGCCGAGCGTTCACCGGTGAAGGACATGCTACCGGAAATCACGGCACTGCGACGCGGCGTATCCCGTGTTCGCATCCCGCAGTCGCTCGACGTTCCGATGACGCAGCGAGTGCGGCGCATTGTCGACACGGCGCCGATCCGGCATCTGTCATCGATCAGCCAACTCGGCCTGGTCTCGTTGGTGTACCCCGGGGCGACACACACGCGTCTCGAACATTCACTCGGGGTCTACTCGAACGCACTTCGTTTACTAGATCATCTCTCGTCGTTCGACTCACCGGCGAACGAAATCGTTGCTCAGGCGTCTGTCGCCCAGGAGGCGTTTATCGTCGCGGCGCTCGTTCACGATGCAGGACACTGGCCGTTCTGCCACCCAATCGAAGACATGGGAAACCTGTCATCACGCCGCGCCGATGGGTCAAAACAGTTGGCGATCAAACACGAAGATCGTGTCGACGCAATCCTGCGGCAAACAGAGATCGCCTCCTGCCTCGAACAAGATTGGGCATGCTGCGCCGATGACGTGATGGCGATACTGCGACCAAGGTCACTCCCTGAACGACCAGGATGCCAACTCTCGGCAGAGGACGTTTCGTTCTACGCGAGTTGCCTGAGCGGGCCGATCGACATCGATAAACTGGACTACCTGCAACGTGACAGTTTGCATGCCGGCGTTCCTTACGGCAGAAACTTCGACGCCGAGCGGATCATCGCATCGTTGTGCATCCATCCCACTGAACCCAAACTCGCGATCACCGAAAAAGGGCGAACGGCAGCCGAAATGATGGTCTTCGGCCGGTACGTGATGTTCAGTGAAGTGTATTGGCATCACACGGTTCGCGCGGCGACCGCGATGCTGCAGCGCGTCCTTTTTTCACTGCTGCACGAGTCCTCACTGCTGCACGAGTCCGCGTTGGTGCACCAGTCCTCGCCGGTGAACGGAGACGAATCACAGACCGCCGCAACTCCGCAAACCGACTCAAAATCGGACGATTCCCTCCTAAACATTGCTTCGTGGTCCCATTTGTCGGAACCCGAGTGGATTCACCGCTTGCGAACCGCCACGGCAATACCTTTCGAACAAACCACATCATCGCCGGGGCAGCAGGCTCGTGCCGCCCTCGCAGAAGGGCTGTTCGGTCCGACGAGAGGACTTTGGAAACGGGCCGCGGAATTCAATGTTGAATCCGGCGGTGAAGTGCATTCGCTGCTCGCGCGACGACCGTATTGGTGGCTCGTTGCCTGTTCGCGACGTTTAGCGAAACGAATCAGCCATGCGATCAATCGCGATGTCGACCCGGCGATGGTTTTGATCGATGCCCCTCCGGTAAAACTCGAAGTCGACATCAACATCGACGTGGTCGGACGCAGCCTGGCAAAGGCAAACGCTGCCGTGATGACGCTAGGCGACGTTTCGCCGGTCGCCTCTGTGCTCGCGAATCGGCAATTCGACAATCATGTCAAACGCGTGCGTGTTTTTGTTCCTGAGGATGTTCGCACGGACCTCCGCCGGTATTCGGAGAACCTGCACGCAACGATGGAAGATTGGCTCACCCGAGCCGCGGAAGAAATGGAAAACGAGATCGCGTAGAACTGTCGCGGCCAACGCCGATCGGCAGATGAGTCCTCGGATCGCTCCATCGTGCGTTTCCGCCCGTGAAGTCAATCAACGGGAACTGCCTATCCGATGGCGCCACGATCACCGGTCGTTGCCAGCGTCAGATCGGCCGCATAACAATCGATCAATGTATTCAGATTGGCACTTCGGTCGATTTCGCGAAACACTCGGATCGTCCGATCGAGCCGCTGGGCACAATCGTGATCGAATTGCCCCTGGCGTGCCGACGCCCGAAGCCGGCTGCGATAGTGTTGCACCGCGATCGCGCAAACATCCCGCAACGCGGCGCGGCGCAGCGGTGCATCTTTCTTGCTGACCTCGTTGAGGTGCTCGTTGATGCACCGGGCAACAATCACCGGATCGGGAACCGGTGTGTCGAGCTGCGAGAGCAGCTTTCCACGAATCTCACCGCTCTGCCCGCTCGCCAACCGCGCGGCCACCTGCATGTCGCCCGCCGCCAATTCGATGGCTTCGTCGAGTTGCTCATCACTGAGCGTCGGTGGCGGTTCCCCTTCGCCGGCGATCGCCTCCAAATGGCGACGCAACAACTCGCGTCCTTCGGCCCCGACCGGACTGCTGAACCGCATCGTTTGACAACGAGAACGGATCGTCGGTAACTGCCGTTGCTCACTCGTTCCGATCAAGATAATGATCGCGTCGGAGGGCGGTTCCTCGAGCGTCTTCAGAAGACAGTTGGCGCCTTCTTCGTTGAGGAAATCGGCGTCGTGCAAAATGGCAACCTTCCGTTCGCCTTGCATCGGGCGCAGATGCACATCGTGGCAGAACCCTTCTTGCAACCGCGCCTCCACCGGGCCGATCAACGCCTCGAGCGGGATCAGGCTGCGATCGGCCGGTTTGGCAACTTGAATCAGATCAGGATGCGTCGCCGCGCGGACCTGTGCGCAATCAGGGCACTGTCCGCAGGGGTTCATGTCCGACGTCGAGTTGCGGCGACAGAGAATCGTTTGGGCGAGCAGCAACGCCGCAGAAGTCTTGCCGACTCCGGGCGGTCCGACAAACAGCAAGCTGCCGCCGAGCCTCCGTTTTCGGATCGCGATTCCGATCGATTCCCGTAGGCGATGGTGACCGATCAGGTCGTCCCAGCAGCGAGGGAACGGTTGCGGTTCAATGCGGTTAGCAGCCAAAGTCGGTCGATGCCTCAGATCAAGACGCGCGAGACGAAACCGACGCGTCCGACGACGGCGGGCAATCCGCCGACTGTTCGTCGGCAGTGCTGACCGTGGATTCGATCGCACAAATTTTGTCGACGCGGGTACCGTGCCGCCCGGCTTCGAATTCGGTTCGCAACCACATCAGGACGAGATCATCGATCGGACGCTCGCCGATCAGGTCGCCGGGAAGGCAAAGAACGTTGACATCGTTGTGCCGCCGGGAAATTTCGACCATCACCTCGTCATAACACAGCGCGGCCCGGACACCTGGAAATTTGTTGGCAACAATTGACATACCGATTCCGGTGCCGCAGATCAGAATTCCACGGTCCAGGTCACCTTCGGAGATACGCCCGGCAACCTTCATCGCGAAATCCGGGTAGTCGACCGGGTCCGCGGTATCGGTGCCTTCGTCGCAGACCTCGAAACCCGCTGATGTCAATGTTTGCAGCAATCTCGCCTTGATATGTACCCCGCGATGATCGCTTGCTATCCCAACTCTCAAAATAACCCTCCTCAGGAATTGCTCGATTCGTCCTTGCTACCGGGCCCATTATGGCCCTCGAGAGATTCTGTGTCAGATGTTTTTGGGAAAAAATCGTCATCTAATGCGTCGAGCCACTTCTCCAACTCGTCGCGAATTTGATCCGCACACTGCTCATAAACGTCCACCGGCATGCCGACAGGGTCACTGACGTCCCCCCCATCTCGACGGAGCGTGAAGACGCGGTCCTTGCGATCCGGCCACGCAGCCAAAATCGCGTCCCGATGCCTCCGCGTGAGCGTCAAAACCAGGTCCGCCATCGACATCAGGGGATCATCGAGCGGTTGGCTGCAGTGGCCTGTGAGATCCAATCCGCGGCGCCCCATGACCTCCACCGACTGCGGGCTCGCCCCGCTGCCTCGCTGCGCGGCCACCCCAGCGGAAAGCACCCGAGCGACGTCCTCACGGCCGAACCGGCGGTGCAGGAGGTCTCTCAACAGGGTTTCCGCCATCGGGCTCCGGCAGGTATTGCCGGTGCACACGATGACAATCACTGGTTTCGCAAACTGATTCATAGCGGCTCGCTGGATCACCCCTTCGCGGAGGAGATGCCAAGAATTTCCTGTAACTTGAACAATCGTACCCACACCACCATAACGACTCACGCCGTCGTCGAGCAGCACGGGCAGCGGATTGCCTCCCATGACACTGCACAAATGAGCATCGAGCCTCTCCGCCGTCGAGATCGCCTGACCGCCCTCCTGCGAAAACTCAGCCCACACCAGCGGCGCCGACAAATACCGGTGGATATGGCTGAGCAAGCGATGGTTGGATACGCGAAACGCGATCGGCGACGACGATTTCGAGGACTCTCCGGAATCGGAATCAACCACCGCCGCAAAACGCTGCAGAACGGACAATACCGATTCGGGCAACATCCCCGCCGCCGAAACCGACGGATCACACTCCGAAATCAGCGTCAGCGGGCCCGGGAAACAGCGTTCACTCAGCCGCCGGGTCAGTTTCGTCCGCGGAACGAGGTAATCTCCCGCCGCATCGCTGCTGCGAAGACACAGTGCGAGTTGTCCCGGCACAATCCCGGGGGCGAGTCGATCCGACGTCGACGTGGACGAATCGGTTTCCTCATCAGAATCACGGGGTGCGGTCGCGTTGACCATCGCCGCGATCCTTCCAACGGCCTCCGGGCAGAGCGCACTGGCGACGACCCCGTAGACCGTCTCGCTGGGCAGCCCGATGATGTCCCCTTCGACGAGTGTTTGGACGCTGCGGTGGACGATATCTCGCGGGTCGTCGGTTTGCTGCAGGTCGTAAATCATTCGCGGTGAAATTTGGGGAAGAGAAGCACCAAAGGTTCTAATTTCAATTCGACTCGATCTGTTGGCCCAAAACCACAGAGATGCTCGGATCCGCAGAGAACCTCAGTTCGGCTCGAATTCACATAGGCTCGGGTTTGCTGGGCCGGTCGGTTATCCTATGTCGATGACGAATGCCTATCCAGTACGCGAAGAACGACCCAACCGTCGAAAATGTTTGGCGACGTGGGCAGCCGCTCTCTCCGTTCCGCTGATCCTTCCCACAACCGGATGCGTTTCGACAGGCGGGCCGAGCCCGGTGGATCTCGTCTGGGGCCGGAGGGGACTCAGTGACGGTCGCTTCTTAAAACCTCGCGCGATCACCATCGACCCCGATGACAACCTGTACATCGTCGACACGACCGGTCGCATCCAAGTGTTCGACGTCGACGGTAACCACCTGCGAACCTGGAAAGTTCCCGACACCGCGAACGGTCGCCCCACCGGGTTGTCGTTCGACAAACCAGGCGATCCCGGCGAAGCCAACCGAAGCTCCGAACCGCGTCTTCTCGTCGCCGACACACACTACTACCGCATGTTGGTTTTCAGCCCCGATGGTGAACTGCAGGACGATCAACAAATCGGTGGAGTCAGCGGATCGGCCGGCGGTGAGTTCGCGTTCGTGACCGATGCGGTCAGTGACCGACAAGGCAACGTCTACATCGGCGAATACGGAGCCTCGGACCGGATCCAAAAGTTCTCCGCCGACGGCGAGTTCATCGCATCGTGGGGCGGAACCGGCGAGGCACCAGGACGTTTCCTACGGCCGCAAAGTTTGGTCATCGACGGCGAGACACTTTGGATCGCCGACGCATGCAATCATCGCATCGTCCGGTATGACCTCAACGACGAAACGCCACAGATGATCGGCATCTGGGGCGACGAAGGAAAATCACCCGGCAAACTGCATTACCCGTACGACCTCGCGATCGACCGCGACGGAACCGTTTTGGTTTGCGAATACGGCAATCAACGTATCCAACGATTCACCGCCGAAGGTGAACTCGTCGGCGTATGGGGTTCCCCCGGACACGATCCCGGACAGTTGTATCAACCTTGGGGCGTCGTGCTCGATTCCTCGGGTCGGGCACACGTCCTGGACAGCAACAACCACCGTGTGCAACGGGTCACCGCAATCTAAGACGGTTTCAATAACGATGAGCAGCCAGTGTCGGCAAAAACCTCGACTACTGCGTCTGGCCCGCGGGAACCGATGTATTGACACTGGCCCCATTCATGACCGCTTTACCGGTGTTTTCTTTCGCCGGCAAATCGAAACGTTGTTGAGGCGGAACAACCACACCGCAACTGACAACGAACTGGATCGCCTCATCGATCGTCAAATCCAAATCGATCGCTTCGCTGCGTCGCACCGTAACAGTGAACCCGGTCATCGGCATCGGACTCGTCGGCATCAAGACACTCAACATCGGTTCGCCGGCCGCCTCGGAGATCTCACGCATGCTGTTGCCCGTGACGAATCCCAACGACCAAATCCCTTCGCGTGGATACTGAATCGCCACAACTCGGTTGAATTCGATCTGACGATCATCAAACGCAAAGTCCGTGATTTGTTTGACGCTACCGTAGACCTTGTTGACGATCGGAATTCGCAAAATCGTTGCGTCAAACGTGCTCAAGAACCATCGCCCGATTCCGCCGGCAAAAAGACGCCCGAGGAAATACAACAGCGACAGGAACACGATCAAGAAAACAGGGACAACCACCGATCGTGGCATGTACCGCAGTTGAACATAACGGTCCCAGTAGGCGGCGGCTGAGTTCGGCGCGGTCGCGGTCAAACCGAACTCATCGATCTCGTTGTCGACTTCCTGAACCACGTAGCCGGGCAAATAGCGACGCCCCGTTGGGTCCGGTACGTAGTATAGTCCTTGATAGGTGAACCCGCGTCCCTTGCCTCCTTCGGCGATCGCTGACTGCGGGTCTCGCAACGCCCCTTTGGGGACGCTCTCGCGAATGTCGGCGAGACTCAACACCAGCGTTTTACGGATGCCCGTTTCGACCGGGGCGAGGACATAGTTCTCGATCGCGTTCCACGCCCAAATTAACACCACGATGGTCAACAGAGGCGGCAGGACGACCCCCAAACCTCGCAACACTGCACGACGGGCACCACCCATCGCCGTGGTCGGCGCAGCAACCATGGCAGCCTCTTCCGAAGCAGCGGTCGAATGCGATTCACCGTGAGCAGGCGGGTCCTGAGGGTTTGTCATGAAGTCAGCCGGATCGGAGTGGTCCAGTATCGAAACGCTTGGCGATCGAAACGTTTCGCTAATGAAAAGAACGCTGTGCGAAAACGCGTTTGCGGTCAAACCGGGGTGAAGAAACGCCCCAGACTACAAAATCCGGCTCACCCCACAATCTGCCCATTGGGAAAACTGTAGCACGTGAACGCGGATGTAAAAGCGATAACGGCGACAAAGTGGGTCGGGTTGAACCGAATATCCGCATTTTTCTCCCGCACGCAACGTCAATCATCTCGGTCAATCGTCCCGCAACGCCATCGCAACCACGGCGAGCGAAACTTTGCTCGCACCGGCGTCCATCAACACCCCCGCGATCTCATCCGCGGTCGCTCCCGTGGTCATCACGTCATCGACGACGATAATCTCCCGGCCGGCAATCCGCTTCCTCGCTCTCGCCCGAACCCGAAACGCACCGCGCACATTCGCACGCCTTTCTTCGTCATCGAGCAACGCTTGTTTGGAAATGGATCGACACGCCCTCAATAACGCCGCATACGGCAGCCCCCAGTAACTCGCGGTGTACTCTGCGAGAATCCGAGTACCGCTGCCGCCTCGACGCACCTGCCGCAGCCACGGACTCGGAACGCTGGTCACCAAGGGAAAACCTCGCGGCGGCAAGCGGGTCCCGTTTTGCTCCTGATTTTTCCTTGGCAAATCCACATCCTCATTCAATTCCGGCCACCGCGACAAACAACGCGCGGCCAGACGAAACGCTAAATCACGAGCCACGACGGAGTTGTGCGGGTATTTCGCCGCCACGACCGCATCCCGCGCGACGTCGTGATAGCGATACAACGGGGTGATGCGATGAAACCGATGCTCCCGCTTGGCGTTCTTGCACCGGGCGCAGGGCAAATGATCCGGTGCATCCTCGAGATCCGGTGACTCCTCGATTTCGGGTCGCAAACCGAGGTCACAATCGATGCGGTCGGCCGGGGACACGCGAGGAGTTCGCGCCGCACGGGGCCATCCGCATTTCCCGCACGCCGTTTGCATCATCGGTGCCGACTGAATCAAGGATGCCTCTCAAACCCGACAGAACGTACGGTACTGCCGCGGCGGTACATCTCGCCGCGAATCGGACCCGTGATCCGCCTCCATCCCTTCCCTGTCCGTCGCGACCATATCAGTCGCGGCTCCGCAGAGGACGCAGACCGGTGGGAAGACCAACGGGGCGATCGACTCCCACGCCTGCAGAACTGAATGCCGCCACCGATGAGCGAGACGTGCGACGGTGGACCGATGGTAACTCAAACGCAGTTTCCCCCGGGCATGCAGCCGAGCACTGGGCGAAACCGGCCGCCGACGGGTGTTAACTCACTGGCGATACGCGAGGCACTGGCAAAATTCGGCGACGCCAATGACCGAAAAGTCGCACCATGCCAAAAATTTCTCCCGGCTGCCGATGCGACGATTTGGCCCCCCTTCGAAACAGCAAACATTGACGAAGCCCCCGTAAATTGCTTGGTTTCCACGAAACGCAATCTGCTTCGCCGGAAACATATTTGGGAATTTTACAAATTTTCCTGCTAGCCGCGCGAACCTTCTGCTGAAATAGTCTTCTAAACCATCGTCTCACCGATGGCCCTTTTGGGGTATTGCCTTTCGGGGCAGCGACCTCCTTGGGGGGAGACTCGGACATTGATACCGAGGCTCGTGAGATTCATTTCCAATATGTGCTCCAAAACCGCACCATCTCAATAGGTGCCGGGAGGATCCGATGCGAACTCTGATTTCCAAACTGAACGTCATTCGTGCGACCCGCGTCAGCGGCATCTTGTGCAATGGTTTCGTCGGTATGGTGTCGCGCATTACGACCCTCGCCGAGAGACTCGCGGATACCAGTTGGCGGGCCTATGCGGCCCATCATGCTGAACGCCCCGAGATGTTTTGGAAGCCTCTTCATGCCAGTGTCGGCAGCATTCCTGCCGTCATAGGACGTGAGAAACATTCAGCGTTCTCACGCGGGACGGACCTAACGTGTCCGTCACAGTCGCGATGTTGGGGTTACCCCCAATCGATGGAATTCCAAGGCCGTTCGGTTCTCCGAACACGAATGCCGGCGAATTCGACAGGCACGGGATTCCACGCAGCGGGCTAACGCCCAAACGACGGTAACCGCGTTTTTTGACTCGATCGATTTCATCGGCTCGGCCTCGGTGGTTGTTGCTCACGAGCAACCTCGCCTCTGCAGCCTGACCGCTGGCTCGTTTCAGTCAATTTCGAACGAACTTCGCTCCCACGGATAGGCCCTATCCGATTCGGCGCCCCCACATCTGTTCCTTCAGGCCATGTGACTGTTCCGACAGTCGTTTCACCATGAAGGCAGAAAGGTGGCTCCCAATCGCAGATCGGTCCAAACGGCCGAATCAGCCCATCCACTCGAGTGAAGATCGCCTGACTCAATCGCACTTCCTAAATCGAATCTTTGAATCACTTCACTGGCAGTTTGAAAATTGGAACGCCCCTTCGCCTCAGGGGGAGAAACTCATCATGACGATCACGTACAACACTGAAACACAAACTCCGATCTTGCCGATCAACTCCGCCGTCGACCAAAAACCGTTGACGGTGGCACAACTCGTCGTCCAAGCCCAATCGGGTGACCGGGACGCGTTCGGAGAATTGTTCGAACGATACCGGCCCGCAATTGTTGCGTTGGCAATGCAACGGGTTCGCAACGCCCACGAAGCCGAAGAACTCGCACAAGACGTTTTCATCCAAGCGATGCAAAAAGTCGATCAACTGCGAGTCCCGGAAGCCTTCGGTGGATGGTTGCGGCAAATCGTTCACCGCATGGCGATCAACCGCGTCACCCGCGGTCGTCTGTCGGTGGCCTGCGACCCAGAAACCCTGGAAGCCACCTGCACCGACGATGCATCGCCTCAAACCGCCGCCGAAGCTCAAGAGCGAGACGCCGCGGTTCGGGTCGGTCTGACTCGGCTCGGTGACATGGATCAACAAACCTTGCGGGCGTTCTACCTGCAAGGCCAATCGTTGATCGAAATGAGCGACCGGTTCGACGCTCCCGTCGGAACGATCAAACGACGATTGCATACCGCACGGAAACGTCTCGCTGAAACCATGCGGACGGACTTCCCGGCAACGGTACCAATGAACCTCCCGGTTCATGAGGTCGCCGTTTGCCAGGCCGTCTAGCGGTGCGTGAAACAAAATTTCAGGGTAGCGAAACTCGCCAAGAGTTTCGGCAGGGCTCGTAAATCGTCGAAAGTCATGGCGACTTTCGCTACGGCCTTGAACCCGAGATCTTGGTCGTGACGCAACACGCATGCGTGTTTGCAGATGACCGGTTGCATCGCGTTCGGTTGTCGCTCGGCATGACATCTATTGTCAAAACAAAAAACACCCCCTCGGCTCGAATGAACCGATGGGGGTGTTTTGCGTTGATGAAACAGGGCGAGCGTGAGCCTTATCGTCCGCCGTCTTGATCCTTTTTTACGCGTCGAATCAGAATAAATCTGCGATCGCTGCGTCCAGATTGGACGTGAGCGAATCATCATCGCGATCGGAATCAGAGGATTCGGCCGCGTTGTCGATCGCGATCAACTCGAGCAAGTCTGGCTCGCTCTCGGCATCCGTACCTCCGACCACTTTCGCGGTGCCCGAGGAGACCGTTGAAACGGAAGCACTCCCGCCAGAGTCAACTGATGCAGCATCTGGTGATGACGGTGCCACTGCGATCGGTTCGCTCGACGGAAAATTGTCCTGCGAATTCAACATGTTGATGACCCGCAACGCGTCAACGGAAGTCACAATTCCGTCGTCGTTCACGTCGTAGTAATTGTCGTCTTCGGCAGGGATCGTTCCGATTGGAATTCCGCCGGAGGTGGCACCGGTTCCTTCGTTAAGCAGGTTGATGATCATCAAGGCATCAAGAGCCGTGACGAAACCGTTGCGATTGACATCGGTCGGTTCGGCCGGGTTGGTTCGCTCGTTCACGGTCGTGTTGAACTCGATGATGACATCGCCGCTCTTCACACCGTTGATGTCTTCCACCTCAATCGTGACCGTGTCTTCCCCGGTATGCCCAAGGTTCGGCGTGTAAACCAATTGTCCGTTCGGATCGATTTCGGCAAAACCGTTTTGGCCGTTGATCTTAATCACCGTCTTCGTCAGATCGAGCGGATCGGCGGATGCGAACAGATCATTAAGATCCACGACTGCCGTTCCCTGCGTGGTTCCATTATTGAACGTTCCCGTTCGAATCGGATCCATCGTCGGCGTCGGCACCGTAACAATTTGGACTGTCGCAGGAGGACTCGGTTGACCTGAAATTGGTCCACCGATGTCACTGAGCGTGTACTCAAAACTGTCCTTGCCACCACCCACGGTCAGGAATTCATCGCCCGGCAGATAGGTTACCTCGCCGGTGACCGCATCCTGACGGAGTTCACCGTAGAGCGGCTGAATCGTCACCGTGAAGGTCAACGGATCGATCGTGTCACCAAGATCAATATCGAAGTCATTCTCAAAAATCGAGTTTCCGGCAAGCGTCAACGGCTTCGCGATCGGTGCTCCCGAAGCGTTTTCCTCGTAGTCGAATCCAATCACGTCATCGATAACCGTCGGAGCATCGTTGGTTCCGGAGATCGTCAAACGAACCGTTGCGAAGTTGCTCAGTTCGCCCGCGGTGTCACTGACTTGATACTGGAACGAATCCACAATCGTCGTGCCCGGACGCAGCTCTTGAATTGCCGACGTCTCGAGCGGATTGTAGGTGATTGTCTCCGTTGTCGGATTGATCGTGATCAACGCACCGAGTGTTGTCGAAAGTGTCCCCGTTTGCACCAATGTCAACTCATCACCGACATCAATGTCCGTGTCGTTGCCAAGCAGGTCATTGATCGTGAACGTCAGAACGTTGTCTTCCGTCGTGATGAAGTCGTTGTCATTCGCAACCGGAGCATCGTTCACCGGAGTGATGCTGATCGTCAGTTGAACTTCCGCGGTGGTTAGCGCCGGTAATCCATCGCTCGTCAACAACTGTCCGTCGTCTGGGTCCGCATCGTCGGTCAACGAGACACCGATGACGGTGCTTCCGTTAGCCTCTTCCTTGAACTGGAACGTCAATTCACCGGTCGCATCGATCGATGGCAAGACCTCGAACAGTTCTTCGTCTTCGGGCGGGACGTTCACGATAAAGCGAGCCGATTGTCCGGTATCCCCCGCCGAAACATTATCCGCCCAATTATCGACATACAGTGGGTCTCCCTCGGTCACGTCGATCGGATTGTCTCCGACAATATCAAACGACGGAGGATCATTCGAGGAATCAATCGTGATCGTCAGCATAGCCGACGCGGTCGCAACATTCGGTGCGTTGTCGTCACCATCATCGGTCACGATCACTTCAAAGGTTGCCGCTCCCGACGCACCAGGCGTGACATCGAACACGAGATCGTCGCCGTCGAGTCTCACCACCGAATCGAGATCACCGGCGGTGAACTCAAACAGGTCTTGATAGCGGTCGTCGGTTGCGACAGGGCGGATGGTGATAGACGCAAACGACTGGGCAGGGATCGTTCCCAAACCATCAATCTCATCGGCCGCGCGACCTCCACCGAGCGAATCGCCGGCCGGTCCGACTGTCACATCCGCGAACCAATCATCGATCCGCACCGTGCCGACGTCTTCGGGCAACCCGAGCATCAGGTCCAACGAACCGAGGTCCGGTGCGTCGTTGACCGGGGTCACGTCGATCAACCAAGTCCCCGATACGTTTGGCGAATCCGGCGTTGCGGTATCACTGATTTGATAGATCACCGTATCCTGGCCGGCAAAGTTCATTGCTGGTGTGTAGGTAAACGTCGAACCGGATCGCGTGATCGTTCCGCCCCCGGTCGTTGTCACCGCTGGTCCACCATCGGTAGGTAGTCCCGAGAAGATAACGAGCCCTTGGGTCGACTCGTCGATCGCACCACTGCCCGCCGGTGCGGTTGGCCCACCTTGGAATTCCGCTAGCAACTCCGCTTCGGTGATGGTGGTCGAACCTTCTTCGGCGATCGTCGCCGATACGATACCATCTTCACCTTGCTTGACCTCAGGCGGATCGTTCACCGGAGTGATCGAAATCGTAAACGGAACCAATGCCGAGGTATTGATGTCACCCCGCCCGGCCGGATCATTCGCACCGCTGTCGACGGCCATGATGTTAAAGACAAAATCTCCCGAAATATCCGCCCCGGCCGCGAACGTCAAACGTCCGAGCGAATCGACCGCCGGCGGTGTCGTGAAGGCACCTGGATACGCGTCCGCAGGATTTGGAGTGATCACATAACTCAAACTCTGACCGTTCACCGGATCGTTCTCATCCGTCGCGCCCACAGGCCCCGCCGCCCGATCAGCGATCAGGTTAAACGTCACCCCAGCAGGAGCCCCCTCGGTCACCGTCACCACAACGTCACCGCCACTCACCCGAGCAGGATCCACCTCAAACAAAGGAGCATCATTGACCGGGTTGAGGAGAATCCTCACACGCCCCGTTGACGTCATCGGATCACTGCGAAGGATCCCCAACTCAAAACTAGTCAGCCCGAGATTGTAGGTCTGCCCGTCATCTTGCACCGTGTACAAGAATCCGTCGGACCCAACCGTGTCAACGTTCTGATCCATCCGCGGCGTGTAGTCCAGATATTCTCGACCATCAACTCCAGGCTCCGTACCACGCACGAGCGTGCCGCCTTGTGTCGTCGTTGACGGGAACCCGGTCAGTGCCAACGTTTGGGCATCCAACGTTGTCGTTGGAAGCCCCACGACCGTCTGGCCACCGTTGATTTCGTCGAGCGGGCCTGCCGTAAACAAATCCAACAGACCAGGACGTTCCGATGCATCTTCTCTTTCGAGGTAAATCCGATACGTTCCACCACCGTTGATTTGGTTGTCTTCGGTCATGGTGATCACCAAAGTACCGTCGGATTCGATGTGATAGCGGTCGTCCACGCTCGCGTTCGTGTCCTCCGGGGTCGGCACAACCGACGGATCCAAGCGTGGTGCGTCATTGACCGGTTGCACGTGAACCGTTGTCGTTACCTGAACAAACTTCGAAACAAAACCGGGCTCGTTAGAAAGCGAATAGTCAACAACGTTGAAGACCAATTCTGCGGTTCCAACGGCATCGACGGATGTCGTCAAATGCATCGTTCCGTCTTCCGTAACCGTTGGCGGAACCGCGAACAATCCGACCGGGATCGATGACAACGCGGCCTGCAGTTCAAAACGCACGCCTTGGGTAGCCAACTCGTCCAACGCGGTCGACTCACTCGGCAAAATGTTCGTCGCCCAGTCAGTAATGTTCTGTTGACCCAGATCATCCCGTTCGAGAACAAACACTCCCTCGTTGAAATCGAATCGAGGAGCATCGTTGACCGCGCGAGTCGTCAACGTCATTTGTTTCGGTGCAGACCGGTTGTTGGTGTTCGTGTAATCGATCGAACCGACCGCATCTGGATCTGGGATCTCCGAACCAGGGATGCGTGTTTCGTCGTAGTCTTCGACCACGTAACTGAACACTTCCGTCGGATCGAACGGAGCCTGTTCGTTGTAGTCCACGTTCGGCAGGTATTCGCCTGTCATGAACGCGCCGCTGGCGTCAAACTCAAACGTAATCACACCAGTTGCCAACGTGATCGGTACACCGTTGTTGTTGTCCTTGTCGACTGCGACCAAGTCACCGTCTGAGTTCGTCACCGTGAACAGCACGACGCGAAGTCCTTGCTCTTCTTCGTCATATTCCACACCGCCGAGTGACGAGTCGTAGTCCACGTCGTCGGTGAAGTCGCTCTGTTCGGCAAGCTCCGTAGGTACGGTCGCGTCACCGAGGAAGTCTTTGGGCAAGAGCGGCAAGCTAACCACCACATTCGTCGCGTCACCGGTTCCGTTGGCGTACTCTTCCGCTTCCATCACTTCGAGCGAACGGTCGAACGTGACCGGCGCGTCGTTCACCGGCGTGATGTTCACCGTCACCGTCCGCGTCACACTGCGGAAGTCGTCCTCAAGCAGTCCGCTCGCCGAGTTGTAACTCTGACCGTTGTCCGTTGCCGTGATCTCGATCACCGCCCAACCGAACACGTCCGGATTCGGCATCAGTGTCAACACGCCGTACTCATCGAGGACCGGTGCGGCAGAGAACATGCCTTGCGGAGCATCGACTGAGTAAGTGAACGTCAGGTCCTGTGTCGCCGCATGACCGGCGCCGTCACCACGTTCATCCAACGCCGTATCCCGACTGACGAAGATCATTTCGTCCAGACCGTGCACGCCGGGATCGTTGCTCGCAATCACACCTCCGCCATAGATGTCGTAGTAAACAGGAGCACCATCGGCGTTGACGTCTTCAGCGAACGTCACCGTGCTGAACGTTGGGAACTCTGGAGCGTCATTCACCGCACGAGTCGTCAGGGAAACCGTCGCCGGACCACTTCGCTGGGTTCCGTGAGTTGTGGTGGTGGCCGCTTCACCGACTGACGCGGCCCCGTGCACGGTGACTTCGCCGAAGTCTTCGACGAAGTACGTGAACTCGTCCGGTGAAACGAATGGAGTCTCATCGTTGAAATCGGTATTCGGTTTGTAGATAACCTGGATGAGTTCGCCTGTCCCCGACGCGTTCGAGAACGTCAGCGTCAGCGTCCCGTTGGCCGTGTCCAATGTTTCGGTCACATCGCCCAACGAGTAATCCAACGAGGCCGCATCGAAACTCGGCGTGGCATTGCCGGGCAAGCCAATACCGAAGACGCGAAGGGAGGTTTCGTGTTCGTTGAACAAACCCTCGCCCGTCAACGTGTCCGTCCGCTGGGAGACCGAGGCCTCGAGTGCGGAATCCGTTTGACCGTCTCGCAGCAACATGGCGGCCGTGATCGTCAGAATGCCGTTCCCGTCGTCCGCTACATCTGGATCCGCGTTCGCATCACCGGTCGCATTTGCGAACTCTTCGAATTCGGTCAACTCGAAATCACGATCGATCGCGAGCGGAGCATCATTGACCGGTTTGAGCAACACGGTGACGGTTGCTTGATGCGACAACGGTGCTGCCGTTTCAGTACCATCCAACGCTTGGTTGATACCTTGATCAGTGATGGTGTAGACGAACGTGTCGATACCGTACTTGTTGGCGGATGTCGACGGATCGTAGACCACATTCCCATCGACATCGAATGTGAGAGTCGCCCCCAATGCACTCGTTGCATCGAGGTCGCTAACGGTCAGCCCAGCGTCGTTGGTATTGTCCAGCTCGTCATTGGCCCCGGCACGAGACTCCTCATCGTTACGCAGCAAATAGCCTGCCGGAATCGTCAGCGCGACGTCTTCGGTCGGAACCGGTGCGACCACTGCCGGTGTCAAACCGCTAAAGTAAGCGATCCAGTCGGCATTGTTTTCGCTAATCGTATCGTCAGCGGCGACAGGTGCGTCGTTCGTAGGACGAACGTGAATCAATGCGGTCGCTGTATTGGTCAGCGCCGTTCCGGTGAGCTCCACGTCATCACTGGCGTCCGAAAGATCCAACGGGTTGATGACTTTGCCGTTGTCTTGGAAGGTGAACAAGAACGAATCCAAGTACGGCGCCGTGCCGCCCAATACATCGTTGTCTGCATTGAGATCTGTGTTGCCGGTGTACTCGAGCGACTGCAAGAAGCCACCGCTGAACACCACCGTGACACTTCCGCGTGCGGTCGGATAGGTTCCCGACGTCGTGATCGGAGTTCCGGGAGTGATTTCGATCGAGACAATTTCGATCTCATCAACATCTTCTTGTGCTGATTCATCCCAAGGCGCCGAGGCAGTTCCACTCGGATACATCGGATCGGCATCACCGACCACGTCCAAAACGCCATCGGAACCTTGCAAGATATCGTTCTTGCTGAAGACACGAGCGACCTCTTCCACCGCGTAGAGAATTTGTTCGTCGCCATCGATTTCCGGTTGATCGTTGACCGGAGTCACGTTGATCGTCACCGTTGCGATGTCATTGACACCGGTCGGATAAGCGGGAGCGCCGTCGATCGAAGTTTGTTGATCGGCCAACCGGTAGGTAAACGTGTCATACCCTGCAAAGTCGGCAACCGGTGTGTACGTGAAGTGCCCCGTTTCCGAATCAAACGAGAACGATTCTGCGTTGGACGGCTCACTGACCAAGATCGCGGTGGTTGGGGTGAAGCCGTTCGGGTCGATCGTGTCGTTGTCGATCACACTGGCCAGCGATGCCCCTGCGGTATCCAGACTGCCGTCTTCCTCCACCGAGTACAAAGCGGTCGTGTCGTTGTCGTCGTTCGGCACGGGCAGTGCGACCGGCAGAATGTCGATTTGATAGTCTTCCACTTCACCACCAACGGCGAGACCGGTCGGTGAAAGTCCACCCTCGGGCGAAATTCGGAACCGTGCCCAAGTGGTTCCCGCAACCGCAGTATCCGAGGTCACGATCGTGAGTGTGTTCTGCCCTGCGACGACGGGGAAACTGGTGAAGATCTGCTCATTGGAGTCAAACACCTGGTTGCCGTTGAAATCAACCCACGCATCAAGCAACCCATCGGCGCTCGCGGTCAAGACAAAGTCCGCACCGTTTGGATTGAGCGGATTGAGGAACCCGAGCACTTCCGTTTTGTCCAACGTGGTCGCTTGGCTTCCGGCATTCAAGAAGACTCGGCGGTCGGTCGTTCCATCGTTGTAGATCCCAACCCCGACCCCGTCTTCATCGGCGAGGCCGGTGGCTTCATCGCTTCCCGCCGGCAACGGCGCGTCGGATTCGCCGTCGAACTCCGCACCCAAACGGATATCATCGACCATCGCGTGACGGGCACCATCGTTGATCAACAACGATCCGTAAGGATCGGCCAACGTACCATCAGAGGCATCGCCAAAATCGATCTGCGTATCCGGCAGAACAATCGTGAATGCGGTGGTACCGTCGGTGCGGTTCGACCGCAACGGATTGCCCGCCAAGTCTTCGATTTGGGTGTTGTCGAGTGTGATCTCGTAAACGCTATCGAGCGTCCACAGCGTTGACAACGGTGTCAGACGCAATTCACCGGTCGAAGAGTTGAACGCCAACAAGAAATCTTGCTCTGCGGTCAACACTTCATTGTTGCGTCGAATCGAAACGGTGGTTTCGTCCACGGTATCCGGATTCACACCGGTGCCTTCGAACGGCGAATCGGGGTTCTCACCATCGGAAAGAAGGATCGAGAACGCACCCACGATCGTTTCGTCCCAATGAACGAACGTGTCATTCGGGTCGAGATCCACTCCATCGATATCGTTATCGACCGGATCGAGCAGAACCGCGTACGGCCGCGTCGAATCGGAGAAGTCGAGAGCACCGATGTCAATGTCGGTATTCGGACCGGCACCATCACCCCCGACGCCGCCACTGACTCGCAATTGGCCAAACGCGTCGAGCGTCGGCGCAAAGAACGGCGAGTCTGGAATCCCAAGAATGTCCTTGAACGCAGCGTACGAGCCACGATCGTTGAGCACATCCTGTGAGTTGTTGATCGTGCCGGCACCAACGGCGGGATAGTAGTTGCCGTTATCTGCATCGACAAACAACGGATTGTTGTCCGTTCGTGCGTCCGAACCGATCGGAGCGCCCGCGTTTTGGAAGAAGTTATTGTCGATCACCGCACCGACACCATTGTTAACGATGCCTGTCGAGAGTTCCGCGAACACGTTATTGAGCAACGTTGGGCTAGCGTTGTTGTTAACGTTCACGCCAACGCCACCGCCATCGCCGACAAAAGTGTTATTGATGATCCGTCCAATCGGCACCGGACGCTGCGGATCAGTGTTGGCTTCACCGGAATAGTTGATCCCGCTGCTACCGACGATGATGTTGTTTTGAATCACAATCCCGGGAACCAATCGCGCGTCATCGACGTCAGCGAAGTTCTGCGTTGAACCTGGATACGAAACACCAACACCAGCGTCCGCGGCATCCGGATTGTCCGCCGGATCGGCATCGCCTTCGACCTCGCCTGGTTCGACGTTGATTCCGAGTACACGGGAGTCGGACAGGATGTTGCTCTCGAGGATCAGAATGCCTTGCGCACGCTCGCGGTTCTGGTCCGCATCGAGCCCGGTTCCCAGGAGGGAATCGAGGATATGCCGTGCGTTGGTATCGTAGTGCGCGACGAGGACAGTCGCATCACCTGAGGCCAATGCGAATTGTCCTGCACGGCGAATTTCGAGTTGATAGCGACCGGAGAGTTGATTCGTCAGTGCGTTGTCATCCCGGTTGACATCGGCCCGGTTGGCATCGCTCGCTCCGCCGTCGAGTTGATCGGTGAGGTTTGCCAAATTGACGAAGGCATTCGTAGCCGTACCCGGTGCCGCGGTCACCATTTCACCACGTTCAGCGAAACCGACAATGAAGTCGTCTAAGTACAAGCCTTCGAAATTGTTGTTCAGCCCGCCGACCGAGTTCTCGCTGTCGGCTTCGTTGATGTCGCCGAACTCATCGCCGACCAAGTCACCTTGGATCGACGAACCGCTCGTGCTGAATTCGAATCGCAATTGCACGTCGGTTTCGCCCGCGAAAGTTGAAAGGTCGACACGGGCTTGTCGCCATACCTCGGCGCCGTCGTTATCGATCAACTCTTGGCGAATCTGCTTTTCGGCAGGTTGCGGGTCGGAACTGTTCACTCCGGCATCGGAAACGTGCGAGAGGAACGTGGGCAGTTCCGCTTGACCATTGGCGACCGACGCATCCGGATCGCTCAACGCCGAGTTGTTTGTCGCCAGGAGTTCCCAAGTCAGTCCACCATCACGTGACGCGTAGACACGAGCGCTGTCGCGGAAGAAACGTTCCGCTTCGGTGTCACTGACCTGCTTTCCGTCATCCGCTTCCGTTTCGAGGAAGTAGTTGAAATACAACGTCGGACGGTCTTCTGCGACGGATCCGTCGAGCGAAAATGAGTTTGTCGTCAAACCGCCCTTCGCACCGCCGGCGAAATCATATGTGTCACGCAGTGCTGTGTTGCTGCTGAGGTCCTGGTGTTGCAACTGGTTCAAGCCGTACTGCGCGTTCGTCGAGACATCGGTCGGCGTGATGTAACTCAGCGTCGTGCTTTGTGGATTGGGTTGCCACTGCTCAAATCCGAAGTAGAAACTCGCGCCTCCGGCCCCTTCGTTGGTTGTCCGAGTTCCCGGAACGACGTTCCCAAACTCATCCAGGGAGGTCGGTCGAAGTCCATCTTCAATTTCAACAGTGAAATTACCCGAATCACGACTGCCGTCGGAGGCCGCGTTGATCCCATGCCCGGCATCGTTGCCCCGCTGCATCGTTGGGTGCCACAGGTTGAAATCGAGCGGGGAGAACGCCAAACCGATGGGTGTCCCGTTCATGCCGGAAACGCTAATCCGAATATCGTCGGCCAAATCATCCCCGACGGTACCCGTTACGGCCACATCAGCAAGCGTACCGTCGAGCAATCCAGTGTCGTCCACGATAAGTGGATTGACATCCATCCCGTCGAACGCACCAGTGAAGTGAACAACGGCTCCACCGTCCTGCAAATCTCCGCTGACACGAATGTCTGCCGGCTGAATATTCGCCAACCCCAATAGTGCGTCTTGAACGCTTTGCACCCCGGTTGTATCAGTTGTCACCGACACACTGCCGACAGGATCGAGATCAATATCATTGACCACGAGTTCCGCGACGTCGGAATGAGCCAGCGAACCTTGGAATTCGATCGTCACGCCACCCGCGAGGGTCGGATCTGCTGGATCGGTGAACGTCACCTGAATGTCAGCTCCATTGAGGTTGCCCAGACCAGCAAGTGCGGTCTCGATTTCGGTTGCATCAGCATCGAAATCAAGCGGACCGGTGGTCTCGTTCGTGGTTCCGTCGTCATAGCTAAGCGTTAATGTTCCACGCGTCGCCGTCGACGTGATGGTTTGAAGTTCGTTGACGCTATCAACGGCGGGGGCATTTGCTGAAATCGGTGCCGTTGTTGCCGTTGTCATCCCATCGTCAAACGTGAGCGTGAAGGTGCCAATAGCAGACGGGACACCAGGAGTGACGGTAATGGTTTGCGATGCGTCCCCCGAGTTAAACGCACGAACCGCGTTCCCGTCCGTATCGAACGCATACAATTCGCCGTTGGATGCCGTCGCGAATAAGACATTGCTGTAGATACCGCCTTCGACATTTTGCGGACCGAGAGCTAGACCGGTAAAGCTGATTCCATCGATGGTTGCCAGAACTTCTGCGACGCCGGTGTTGCGGTTGATTTCCAAAAATTCACCGGCGGTCGTCACACCAAACAACTGGCCGACGCCGCCAAACCCACCCATCGAGAGCCCGGTGACGGTCCCCTGCAGAACTTCGTCTGAGGTCCCAACACCTCCGTCGACATTCACATTCAACGGTCGAATATTCGCGACCGTTCCTCCGGCGCCATCTCCATTACTTCCGTCGTCATAGATCAACGCAACCGCGCGTGCACTCGTTGCATCCGTTTCGTTGATGGCATCAACGATGTCCTGCGCGGTTGCCGTTACCGCGAGTGGATCTCCTGCACGCGAAAGACGAACATTCATGGTGTTCGTGGCTGCGTCAAACGTCGCCACTGTCGGCTGACCATTTGCACCTAAGCTAAACGTCAAATTGAAGTTACCGGCTTCGCCTGGCACAGTCGCTCGAAGATAGATCCCGGTTGTAACCGAGTTGTCTCCTCCACTAGCAACGTTGAAGGTAGTCTCCGCATAGTCAACACCGGCAGGTTGGATCTCGCCCACCAAACCGTATTGAGGAGTCCCGTTGGTAAGCTCCGGCGCCGGCAGTGCATTGCCATCGGCGTCGCCCCGGTACAGTCGCGAATTGGACGATGCCCCGTTGCCGACGCCTTCCCTGACGGCGTAGTAGGTTTCATAAACGGGAACAGGGGCGGTGGACGGGCCGGTCGTACTTCGACGGCGGAACGTTACAGCGTCTGCATTGTCGGAGTTGGTAACCTGCCGGGCGCGTTCCAGTCGGTTCTCCGTGTTATTGTTGGAGTCTTCCGGATCAGGAATCGCGGACACATTGCTATAGCCTTCCACTCCTGGGATGTTGTCGTTTTGGCTGGTCCCGGCGATGACCTGTCCGTCGGCCGGGTTCAACTGTGACAACACTCCGACGGTGTCCGCACCATCTTCGATTTCGTGGTACCCATACATCCTGCCATCGCCGCGAATCACGATGTCCTGAACATCGTCACCGCCGCTGGTCAGGTTGGCGGAATCGGGTGTGAGATCATTGACGATCCCGCCACCGTTGGAAGGATCAACGGTGTAGAAGTTGTCCCCGTTGTCCCCATTCGAATCGGTTGCCACAAACAGCGCAACATCTTGCAGGCGGAACGGAGTGATGTGTTGATCCAAAGCCGCCTTCGTGCTGATATCGATCAGCGGATCAGCCGACGTGGGATTGATCTGGCTGATCAGATCATCAATTCCGGATGTGTATCCCGTGAAACCGATGTGATCTTCGACAACACGCGTGACCGAGTTGATCGGCTCCAAGCGAGTCAGGATGCCCGCGTTGCCCGTTCCATTCTCGCCTTGAATGGAGAACTGCGACGCAACGACCGAAGGTGTGAATTGGTTGCTCATCACGGCAACGTAGTAACTGCCGCCGGGCGTCAAGTGCACAGGACCGATCGATGGGTCATCCGTGCCGAGCGATCCACGACTGAGATCGTCGAGGCTTTGACCGTCGCCGCCGACTTCAGGTTGATCGTCTTCGATATTCGATTCACGACCGACAAAGATCAGCTCATTGTTGGCGTTGAATACCGCGATGGTCGTGTCGCCGCGTTTTTCATCCGCATAGTCGAGATCAAACACGACCGAAACGGTCCCGACATCCTCGGTAACACCTGGGATCACCTGAGTTGATGGATGGCTGACTTCAAAGCGGTAGACATCGACATCCGTTTCCGAACCAAGCGATCCCGCGATGGACAGCGTTGCGGTGTCGCTCGCGAGCAGATTCGCCAGTTCTTGCGATCCACCTGGAGTGACATTTGCTCCAGCGTCTCCTTGGTCTCCTTGCTCAGCAGCCTCACCAATCAGTGGGCTATGTCGAGGCAAACCACGCACGTCAAACGCGGTCGACGCGTACCGGATGTCCGCGTAACGAACCGTTGAACCGGGGAACTCATCCACCTGTTGCAGACGGACTTGCAGTTGATAGGCACCGTTGGTGACCTGGCTACCGGCGGACTTGACACGAACAAAGTACTGCCCGGAAGCATTCAAGATAGCCGAGATTCCAGGATCGTTATTGGTGAGCGTAAAGAAGTCACCACCGAGCAACGGTTCTTGTGTCAGCGAACCTAAATCGCCCGCTGCAATCGGATCATCGAGGATCGCAACAACCTGCCCGGACGCCGTCCCGTCATCAAGCACCAACTCCATCACGAGGTCGAGTGACGGATCCGTGCGATCGATATCGATCCAAACCTGTGTTCCAGCAGTCGCCTGGAAACTGTACGCGTCAACGTCCTTGGAATTGTTCGGGCTGATGTAACCGTGCACTTCAAAACCGAGTCGGCGATTTTCATCTCCGCTCTTCATGTCGGGCGCAAGGATCCCGAGCGGTTGTGCTTTGGTGATCGGATTAGAATTGACTTCCACCGTTCCGCTGAGTGGTGACTCGGCTTCGAGAATGATTGCAACGTTTCGGTCGTTGCTCCATTCGTCAAAGAGGAAACCGCGCCATTCATCGCCACCGGCTACGCCACCGTCATCATTGTCGGTATCAAAGTTCACGCGTCCTTCGGGAGTGAACCCGGCACCGACCGTGTCATCGGCGAGGTGTGTGATTACAACCGGATAGCCGGGTAAACCGATCACCTGAATCGTGCCACCAATTCGGTCGACGATGTCCAGCGGATCGCCCGTTGCGGTGAAACCCGAGTCGCTTCCATCCACCTTAACGACGAGGCTTTCGGAAACACTACTTTGCAGCCGCAACCCGCTGTACGTGTGGTGGTTCTCGACGACCACTTCGCCGCTGAGCACGTGGACGATGTCGGAGTCGTCCCAAACGCTTTCGGTGGTGAGTTCTTGCCCTCGAACCTTCATCCCGTTGATGGTGTTGTTGTCGGTCTCATTGAGCCGCACCAACGGACCGCGGTTATCGTCGAACTGCGAGAAGCGATCCGCCGAACCGATGCTTCGCCCCGAATCCACGAGGGACTCGTACGTCAAGGCGTTGGCGTTGATGTTGATCGCCGGTCCGGCGTTGTTGACGATTTCGTTGCCAATCAAGATCGGCTGGGCACCGCGAACAAAAATCGCTGCGGCTTCATTGGTTCCGCGACCGAAACGATCGGTCGATGCATTCCCGCTGGCGTTGTCCGTAATCAGGCTGTTGGCGACCCGGACGTCGGCTTGATGAATTTCGATCGCGTTGAAGGAGTCTGCAGCCCCCCCTGCCGAAGCTCCCGTGGGAACCACACCACCGCCGTATGCGATAACGGCTTGATCGATGCTCCCCGACGAAGCCTCGCTAAAGAACAGTCCGCCCCAGTCACCAGGGGCGGCTGTTCCAATTCCCGTGTTGGTATCGAAGACTCCACTGCCGCCATACCGTGAATCGTCCAATGAAGTGAAAATAATCGGACTGTTCTGAGTACCTTCGGCGATCAATGTCGCCGCACCGCGGGCAGCTTCAATACGAGCTTCACTGAGCTTGACCACGGTACCAGGGTCGATCACCAGCCGTCCTGACGGTCTTGCTTCGAGCGTACCGCCGATGAGAACCTCACCAATCGGATCTCCGAAATCAACCAAGGTGCCACCAACCAATGTCGGGCCGCCCGGGTTGCCCTCGATGATCAACGACTCGGTAAGAATGTGCGTGATGTCGGTGTCGTCAAAGCGTCCCGACACGGTCATCGTCTGAACCGATCCGCCCAGCGCGGTTGGAATTCCAACGAACAAACCGTTGTTGGTGTTTCCATCGAGGTAGTTACCGACGATGTCGGGACCGATTCGTCCGCCAGCGTCATTAAAACTGTCCGGCGTCGCCGCAACGGCTGCTCTCGCCGCGTCAGTGATCGTGTTGAAACTCACCGTTGGACGAGAGTCGACAATGTCGATCGGCGAGTAAACCTGCGTGTCCGTCGGGTTGCCTTTCCCGCCCCCATGCCGAATGTCGAGATGGTTGACGATGTTGAGGAAGACACCAGAGTCTTCCATGTCCGAGTCGTCTCGCATGACGATCCCGCCGTAGTCGCCGGCTCTGGCACCAGGCCCGATGCCGTCGGAGTTTCCGCCGACGGTATCATCATGGTACGAGCGCAAGTACACAGGCAAATCCGGTGTACCGAGCACCTGAATCGCGCCGCCGCTACGATCGGCACCAATCGATGAGGTACCGACATCGATGTTCGCCGCCCGCATCTTCAACAGAGCACCGGACTCGATCCGCACCGTCGTGTCTTGAGGAACGTTCAGCGACGTGCCGTCGGCCAGCGGTGTTCCATCAGGTTCAAAACCGATGAGGTAAGGCGTCGTCGCCGAAAGGGAAGCAGTCGTGTTGTCATCGAGGCTGCCCACCACGCGGACCACCGAACGACCGACTGCCGCCTGCGCAGCCAAAAGTGCCGAGGCGATCGTTGTGTGCGACGCGACGATGGTGCCGTCAATATCAACGTCCGCGCCGAGTTTGTCGACATAGAAAGTGTTCGCCGCGTCCGCGTTGTCGAACCAGAAGGAGTGCACACCGCCGGGAGTCCCGTCGCCGTCACCATCGATCGCAGTGCCATCAATGTCAGTGAGTTGCTCGCCGGCTACAGGAGTCGCATTAAAAGAGAGATGAACTTCGTACTCGCCATCGGTTGTGCCGCCGAATCCGGAATCGGCGATCGCCGGATCGTATTGATCGTTGCCCGTGCTGCTGACGCCGAAGAAGTACTCGCCGGCTTCGAGTTCCATCTCGATGAACGAGTCGCTTCCGTAATAACGATCGTTCTGCGCGATGACTTCCGAGGTGCCGTCCGCGTTCTTTCGGAAGAGTCGCAAAACCGTGTTGAGCAGGCTCGGGTCTTTCCCGTGTTCTGCCTGTGTCAGCCGTTCGGCGATCGTTTCAATCTGCACCGTTCCCGGGCTCGTGATATTGAAACGATACAAGTCGATGTCATTGGCGTTCGCAGGCGAAATTCGCTGCAGGTGAATCAGGTCCGCGTCACCTGGGCTGGTAACCGATCCTCCCGAATCACTTTGAACGCCCTCACCCTGAACCGAGTGCAGTTCATACGAGTGTCCCAGGCCGAGAGCATGCCCGATCTCGTGGAACATGACGTCCGTGAATCCATCGCCAAACGTTCGATTGCTATCTGCGTAGTCTTCCTTATCCAGAACCACCAACGTCGGACCACCACGCCCCGCAACCCCGCCAGGCTCCGAGGTGTCAGAGGTGGTCGAGGCCTGCAAGTCACCTTTCCCGATCACCAAGGTCGTGTCGTCAACCAGTTCGGTCTCGATGAATTCGACTCCGACTTCGGCAGCGTAGATCTCCAAGATGCCGCGGACGATTTCCTTTTCCGAAGGCGAAATAAAGTTCTGGTAAACGATCCCGGCATCGTTCGGACGGAAGTTCACAGGGAACGCGTAACGAACCACCTCGATGTCCTCCGGCGTTACCAGATCGACACCTGTGTTTGGCAACGTGTAGTGATTCTCGAGCTGGATCTCCCGGTGCCCAGGCTCGTCCGTACCGCCGGGACGTGCTGGCAACGCGACTGCGCCGGCAGGCGAGATCTCCGAACTGACCTTCACCGCCGTTCCGGATCCGATATCGCCAAAGTTCCCAGCGTCACCGACGTTGAGAAGATCACCAAACCAAGTTCCGATCTCGCCCGCAAACGGCTGGTCGGTCGGCACGGCAGATCCCGGGAGCGCCGACTGCAAACCGATATCGAGTCGGTAAGTCGCGGTCGAGAAAGCGGCGGCAAAGTTGAGCTGCACGCGATTCTCATCGGGGAAGTAATCGACCGTGTCCGGGTTCACTGCCGCCGTCGGCGCACCGGCGGTGTCGACCAAGCGATAGAACTCTTTCGTTTCGGCGACTGACTCGTCAATCTCTTGATCGTCAAAGTAAACATCGATCCGTTTGTCCTGAACCTCCAAGACGCCGCCCACCCGTTCGATCGGCTGCGGGATGACGGCAATGACCTGCAAACCTCGATCGAGCCGGAACGTGGTCAATGAGTCCAGCCCGCCGTTGAACGCACTGCCGTCGGAATCCATCAGAGGATCGGCGCCGCTGCCGATGATCTCGATCCGGTAGAGGTCATCCGGGAAGGCAACCGACGGATCGGTCGCGTTGTGCGCGGCGGTGCTCGCCGGACGGAGCATGATCCGGTTCAAGTTTTCCGGGTCGGTTCCGCCGGGCTCCACGAACCCGACATACCCGATCGAAACCTGCACGTCGTTGGCGTCACCGAACACGCCGTCGCCCCCGGCCCGCACCAACCGAATGGAGTCCGACGAAATCGTGGTCTCGTCGATGCTCGCGTCGCCGTTGAACAGAAGGCTGAACTCACGTGGAGGCGAGTTCAGGACCGATTGTTCACGCAACAACTCTCCCGCATCGGGCCGAATCGCCAACAGGTCGGCGGCGAGCAGTTCCCGCTTTTCTAGAGTTTCGTGATTGAGTCGCCGTTTGAATCGTTGCGAGTTCGCGGCGGATCGCTTGGTTTTGTAGGCGTCCGTGCGGGAAAAATCTGGGCGAAGGTTGCCTGAACGACGTGACATGTATCAGCTCAAAACAGGGGGACAAGTGAACGCAACGTCACCGTCCTGCTGAGCAATCCAAACGCTCACCCTGCAGAGACGGTTCAATTAGAACGCGATAACGGCGGAATTGGGGATGAATCGTTTCCGTAATAACCGGCAAAAAACCTACAATTCATCCAGACCACATAAGAATAATTAGCGACAAAACCCTTCGTGCCCGGCATCTTGAGAAATTCCACTGAAATCTTCAGCGGACTCTTGATTTCTCGTGACGCCAGATCACTTCAGTAAATCTGCGAGGCTTGGGTAACTTTAACGGCAAGATGGTTCCCTGCGAACTGGTGGCCGACTGCCGCCCTTCCATAGACTTCCGCCTGGACGCATTGACGCGCACAATCCGTGCCGTTGAGCGCCCGCTTTCGCTGTAAATCGTGCCTCGTGGTTAGCCCTTTTCGATCCCAAGTGACGGGCAACTCTCCGCTCGATCCGAGCGGAACTTACTTGCGATTCTGGGGTTCCATTGCACAATGGGACGACTTGCAGAGGCGACCGGTGTCGTGTCTGCTGGCCCCCCGCCTTTTGGCAGCCTTCCCCAGCCTTTCCCTCCCCCAAAAGAACCTTTCACGAACCATGTCTCGCCGCTCTTTCAAACGCGTTCCCTCCCGTATCCGTCCTGCACGCTTGGATCGCACCGCACGCCGGTCGGCCCGTCGCGGTGGTTTCACATTGCTCGAATTGCTGCTCGTGCTCGCTATTTTGGTCGTCATCGGCGGCATCGTCGGCACGAACATCCTAGGTGCGAAATCGGACGCGGATATCAACGCGACCCAGGCCCAACTCAATTCGCTCAAGAGCAACGTCGTCTACTACAAACTTAAAACCAACTCGCTGCCGGACGCCCTCGAGCAACTCCGCGACGGACCGAGCGACGCGGCCAAGAAGGCACAGTGGGTCGATTCGATCATCGAAACCGTCCCCGTCGACGCGTGGGGTAACGAGTTCGACTTCAGCACCAAGGGCAACCAATTCGAAATCCGCAGCGCCGGACTTGACGGCCAAATGAACACCGAAGACGACATCATTGTCGAAGGCCGATAGGCATCACGCGTGACGAGAACGGCGACATGAGGCATGCACAACCGCAGGGCGAGCAGCGACCCGCGTTCGGATTCACGCTGCTCGAACTGCTTTTGGCGTTGTCTATCTTTGCGGTCGCCGCCTCGCTCGTGATCCCGATCGCCGCGGGACTGTTGAGCGACCGGGAATTGGTTCGCTCGGGCGATCAACTGCGTGCCGAACTGACGCGATTGCGGGTCTACGCGATCCGCGAAGGCCGCATCATGACTCTGCAATCGAATCCTGAGTCCGGCGAGCTTCACGTCGTCCCGATGTCTTCAGCGAGCGACTCGACACAAACGAGCGACTCCACCGGGACGGTTTCGTCTCTGCTGACCGGCGCCGATCAGGTGATGGGGACCGTCGCACCAACGGGCGATACAACGCAAGAAAGTTGGAAGATCGAACTGCCTGAGGGAATCGTTGTCCGCAGCGTCGTGACGTCGCCGGTCGGCGGATCGTCGTCGGTCGAGTCAGCGAGCCTCACCGCAACGGCCGCCGCGGTCACCAATACCGATGACGGCAGTTCAACAATGGGGACGTTACCGGTCGTCTATTTCTACCCCAACGGATACACGAGCAACGCGATCATCACGCTCGGCAACGCCGCCGACGAAGTGTCGGGCGAACCCGCCGCAGCCGAAATCGCGGTCCGGGTGCAGGTCCGCGGATTGACCGGAGAAGTCACATTGAGGGCCACCCCATGATCCGTGGCATCACACACAATCCAATGCCTGGCCAGCGATCGGGTTTCTCGTTGCTCGAGATGTTGCTCGCCTTGGCGCTGCTCGGGGGGGCACTTGGGATTCTCGCTGAGGTCGCGATGACGGGGACCGACGCGGCGCGGGAGGCCGAACATCTCGCCCAGGCGCGGCTGATCGCCCAGAGCAGACTCGCCGAAATTCTCGCCAACAGCCAAGCTCAAAGTCCGGCGGCGATTCCTCCCACGCCCACCGAACCGATGGACTCTCAGTCGACGACGCCGTTTGAGTATCAAGTCGACGTCGCACCGGCGCCGATCGACGGCATGCTCGCCCTGCGAGTGACCGTCCAGGCGATCGATGAGAGCGGCGGTCCTCCCGTGGCGACGTACTCGCTGACTCGTTGGATGATCGACCCGATGCTCGGTCTGGCCGAACTCGAAGCCGAAGAGGAGGCGGCCAAGGAGGAAGCCGAAGCCGGTCTCTGAACTCACGCGAGCGAAACGCTTGCTCCCCACTGGCTAGATTCACTTTCTCCCACACCCGCCCAACACCTGCCAAACGTCAAACACTCTTGTGATCATGTTGTTACCACCCGCATCCCGTCGCCGAACATTTCGAGGCTTCACGCTGCTCGAAATGCTGCTCACGCTCGGCCTCTGCGTCGTGTTGATGACCCTCGTCAGCAGCGTGATGACGTTCTACGTTCGCGAGATGTCAACCGCGGAAACCACCTACCGCCAATCCCAAATCGCCTCGGCGGTCTTGCAGATGATCGAGGACGACTTGCGAATGACGTTGACGACCCGACCGGTCGACACGTCGCCACTCTCGGATGTACTGGCCTCGGCATCGGCGCCACTCTCGGCGTTGGGCATCTCCACCGGCGAGGAATCGGATGAACCTCAAGACGACCTTCCGGACGATTCCGCGTCCACAGATTTGTCGAGCGATCCGCTCGCCGATGACACCGCCGACGCCACCACGCTCGACTCGAGCCTCGGGGGCACGGTCCTGCAATCACCCGGCCTGATCGGCAACTCGCTGCAACTGCAGGTCGACATCAGCCGTTTGCCACTGCTCGAAGAATCGGTGATCGATCCGACGTTGGCGGTCTCCGGCGGCAAATTGCTCGACCGGCCGAGCGACATCAAAACGATCAGCTACTTCGTCCAACCGGAGGGCACCGGCTCGAACCTCGACGCGATCGAGGAACTCGCCATCGCGAACGGAATCCCCAGCACGACCACCACCGCCGGTGGTCTGGTGCGGCGGGAACTCGACCGAACAATTAACACCTACGCGGCCACCACGGGAGGGCTATCACGGCTGAGTTCGGTCGGTGAAGTCATCAGCCCCGAAGTCACCGCGATCGAATTTGAATATTTCGACGGAGTGAACTGGCTGACTTACTTCAGCAGCGATGAGATGGGCTATCTCCCACCGGCCGTCAGGGTGACGTTGCAGATCGCCGGGGAGCAAGACGCCGAGATCGAGACGACCGTCGAATCCGTCCGGACGTTCACCCACGTCATCTATCTCCCGATGAGCCATCCCGAGGATGCCGAAGACGAGGAAGACGAACTGATGACGGAATCTTCGCTCTGATCCGTCATCCCGCGTCACCCGACCGCACGAGGCGGCCAAAATCGCCGGCCGAATGAGGTCGCGTCGCGGCGGGTATACAGGGTACTATCATTCCCGCAACCGCTGGACTTCTCACTCGCCTGGACTTCTCAGTTCGGCGGTCGCAGTCCATCATAGGAACGCAGACGCGGGTGGTGTGAACGTTGGCAAACGCCTTGCACATCCAATGCCTCATCGCATTGACGCTCGCGATCGTTGTCCGCATTCTCCACGCACCTCCCCACACCGCCATGTCGTCTTCAATCGAGTTGAACACCATCCCGGAAGCCGTTGAGGCCATCGCTCGCGGTGAGGTCATCATCGTGATCGATGCCGAAGACCGCGAAAACGAAGGTGACTTTGTCTGTGCCGCTGAAAAAGCGAGCGTGGAAACGATCAACTTCATCCTGGGCGGTCGCGGCCAGTTGTGCGCCCCGCTGCTTCCGGAGTTGTGCAAAAAACTCGAACTCTCTCCGGTCGTCACGCAGAACAACGCCCCACTGCAGACCGCGTTCTTGACCCCGATTGACATCGCCTCGGCCCGCACGGGGATCACCGCGGCCGAGCGCAGCGAAACGATCCGGCGGCTCACCGACAGCGACGTGGACGTCGACGACTTCGTCCGTCCCGGCCACGTCTATCCGTTGCTCGCCAAAGAAGGCGGCGTGCTCCGGCGGGCAGGTCACACCGAAGCGTCGGTCGATTTGGCTCGCATGGCAGGCCTCCAACCGGTCGGCGTGTTGTGCGAGATACTGAATGAATCGGGTGACCGCGCGTCGCGCGAAGACCTCGCGAAACTCGCCCGCGAGAAGAACCTCAAAATCATCAGTATCGAACAACTGATCGCGCATCGACGCGTCAGCGAAAAACTCGTCAGCCGGGCTGCCTCGTCCACGCTGCCGACGCATTACGGCGAATTCGAAATCATCGTTTACTCGGTCGACTACGAGGCACAAGAACCGATCGCGTTGGTGTTCGGCGACCTGTCCGCCCCTGGCCCCGCACCTTTGGTCCGGATGCACAGCAGTTGCTTTACCGGCGACTTGGTCGCGTCGCTACGGTGCGACTGCGGTGACCAACTCCACATGGCTCTCGAAATGATCAGCCACGAGGGTCGCGGTGCCTTGATCTACCTGCCGCAGGAAGGCCGAGGAATCGGACTGGCCCAGAAGATTCGCGCCTATGCGTTGCAGGACAACGGCCTCGACACCGTCGAAGCCAACCACGCACTCGGTTTCAAAGCCGACATGCGCGACTACGGCGTCGGGTTACAAATCCTCAAAGACCTCGGGCTCTCCGAAGTTCGTTTGCTAACCAACAATCCCAAGAAAACCAAAGCCTTCAACCTGCGTGGCTTTGACCTCAAAGTCGTTGATCAAGTCCCGATCGTCCCGACCGTCAACAAGCACAACCAGCGTTACTTGGAAACCAAGCGAGAAAAGATGGGGCATCAATTGCCACCCATGTCGTGAGCCTGCGGTTTACCATTTCGCTGCACCGGGTCGCATCCGGGCTGAAACGCCAATCCTCTCCGGATGTCCAGCCTTCCACGCCAGTCACCGATCATCTCGACTGGTTCTTTCAGCAAACGCGTGACAACTCGTTGCCACTCAAAACGTTGGCAACGTCCGTGGTGCTCGCCGCCTCGCCCCTCGCCGCCTCGCCCCAAATCGAAGCCACGCTCTTGCCGGATCACCGCGTGCGCTACCTCGACTACGACGGAGAGGTTTCCGGTAACCGAGGGTGCGTGCAACGATTGGTTACCGGAACCTACGAGACGATCAAAAGTGATACGACGCAATTCATCATCCGCGTGGTGAACGCAAGCATCATCGACCTTGAGGATCAGGTGGAATACGAACCGAATGCCGCAAAGATACAAAGTTCGCTGCACCGGCTACTGACAACGAACCCACACGTCGAATTGCGGCATTGAGTTTGCCATAGGCGGATTTCGGGCCAAAGGCCCGGCCGTTTGACAACAACGACGCCGGCGATGATGCAATGCAAATGGCCGGGCCGTTGGCCCTACGATTCATTATTGTGTTGTTGTCCCCAGGCCGTTGGCCTGGGCTAGACAAACGCCCAGGCCGTTGGCCTTCCATTGGCCGATGGCCCCAGCAATGTTCCAATCTCCGGCCGATGGTGCGACCGCAATACGATTCCGCGCTGATCGTCCGACCGGTGTTCAGATCTTCGCCCAATCACTCGGCCACTGTTCCAACTTCGGGCCAAAGGCCCAGACATTTATCTACCCCAGCCCAACGGGCTGGGGTAACGGTTCCACAGAACACGAGGGCCAAAGGTCCGGCCGTTTGACAACAACGACGCCGACGAAGATGCAATGCAAATGGCCGGGCCGTTGGCCCTAACATTCATTTTTGTGTTGTTGTCCCCAGGCCGTTGGCCTTCCATGGGCCGATGGCCCCACCGATGTTCCAATCTCCGGCCGATGGTGCGACCGCAATTCGATTTCGGGCTGATCGTCCAACCGGTGTTCAGGTCTTCGCCCCATCACTCGGCCATTGTTCCAATTTCGGGCTAAAGGCCCAGACATTTATCTAGCCCAGCCAACGGGCTGGGTTAACTCGCGTCGACTAATTCGAGTTTGGCGAATGCGAGACGGAAGGTCTGTTCGGAATCGTCGTCGGTGAAGCGGATTTTGGCGGTACGTTTGGGGCCTCGTCCGGTCAGCTCCATGATTGTGCCTTCGCCGTAGTCGGGATGCCGCACCGTGCTACCTTCGCGATAGGCTCCCAGCGGGACGCGTTCAGACGACAACATCTCGCTCGCGGTGGTCAATCCCACCGTGACGCCGCCACGCGACTTGGGTTTCTTTTTCTCGGCTGGCGGATCCATGTAAACCTTGGGGATCACCGACTCGGATGACTCCACCGTGGTCGATTCCCGATGGTCGGTTTTAACCGCTGACGACGGAGCCGAGTCAGCCCGGTATTCCTTTTCGCCATCTTCTTCCGGCGCGGGTTCTTGGACAAAATCCCATGAGTCCGGGTAATCCATGTCCCCTGAGTCGTCAAAGAAGTCGCGATCGGCGAACGACTCGATCACGTTCATGTCCGCCCGCGGCAGTTCGCTCAGGAACATGCTCGGAATGGCCACACGGAAGTCGCCACGCATGCTGCGGCGTTTCGCGTAGCTGAGTTGCAGCCACTGTTTTGCACGTGTGATGCCGACAAATAACAACCGACGTTCTTCTTCGAGTTGTTGATCGTCTTGTTTGCTGCGGTAGTGCGGCAACAGATCATCTTCCACTCCGATCACAAACACCCGTGGGAACTCGAGCCCCTTGGCGGCGTGCAACGTCATCAACGTCACACGGTTATTGGAGTCTTCGAATTTGTCCGTGTCGGACACCAACGCGACTTGCTCGAGAAACGCTTCGAGCGAGCCATCTTCCGGGTGCATGCGATCGAACTCGACCGCGGCGGACAGGAACTCGTCAACGTTCTCCACCGGGTTGGCGTCTTCCTTCTCGACCGATGTGCGTTCGAGGTACTCGATGTACTTGGTTTCTTGGACCAGGTATCGCACGAGGTCTTCGAGCGAATCCGTTGCTTTCTTTCGCAAACGATCGTAGAGCGACACAAAGCTCCGCACCATCGTTTTGGATCGTTTCGAAAGCGTGTCGATCTCGTCAACCTGCCGTGCCGCTTGGAGCATCGGGATGCGTTGCTCGTCGGCGTAGTTCTGCAAGCGTCCGAGCGTCGTCGAACCGATGCTCCGCGCCGGCGTGTTGATGATTCGTTGCAACGCGACGTCGTGAGCCGGGTTGTTGATCAGGTGCAAATAAGCGAGCAGGTCCTTCACTTCTTTGCGTTGATAGAACTCGACGCCGTTAACGATTTGGTACGGAAGTCCGCGGTTCCGCAACGCGTGTTCGAGCGACCGGGTCAACGCATTCATGCGGCAGAAGATCGCAAAGTCGCGTGGCTCGGCGTTTCCGGCAATCATTTGCGACGCGATCTCATCGGCGATCGCATCGGCTTCCTCGTACCCGTCCTGGTACTGCCGCAGGACCACGTTCTCTCCGTCAGGATTGTCGGTGTAGAGTTCCTTTGCCTTGCGGCGACGGTTGTGCCGGATCAATTGGTCCGCGACCGCGAGGATGTTGGGCGTGCTGCGGTAGTTTTGTTCCAAACGGACCGTTTTGACGTGAGGGTAATCCTTCTCGAAGTCCAGAATGTTGTTCAGGTCTGCCCCGCGCCATCCGTAGATCGATTGATCGGGATCCCCGGTAACGGCGAGGTTCGGGTTGTCGACCGACATGGCTCGAACGATCGCATACTGAGCCAGGTTCGTGTCCTGATACTCGTCGACCATGATGTACTTCAACTTCGCGTCGAGTTCCCCGCGGACCTCCGGGTTCTCACGCAGCAATCGAGCGAAGTGATAGAGTAAATCGTCGAAATCGACCGCATTGGCGAGCAACAACTGCTCCTGATAAACCGGATACACCCGCGCCGCGACCGCATCGCTAGCCCGGCCGGACTGCTGCTGCATGCTCTCGGGAGTGATCAGCCGGTTTTTGGCCTTCGAGATTGCCGAGGCGATTTGTTCGGGCGTCGCGTGACTGGTCGAGACCCCCGCGGCCTGGATCGCGCGCTTCATCGCCGACCGCGAATCCGCCATGTCGTAGATCGAGTAATTCTCCGACAACCCGACAAATGACGCGTACCGACGAAGTTGCTGGGCGCAAAACCGGTGAAAAGTCCCCATCCAGACCGGTTGGTCGGGGGCGAGCAGATTCAGCCGCGTCCGCATTTCATCGGCCGCCTTGTTCGTGAACGTCAGCGCCGCGATCTGCCACGGGCGAACGCCCTGCTGCAGCATGTAGGCGATTCGGTGGGTCACCACGCGGGTCTTTCCGCTGCCGGGCCCAGCAATAATCAACAACGGTCCGTCGACATGAGTGACCGCGTCGGTCTGCGCCGCAGTCAGGTTTTTTGTGATTGCATCCATGTCGACCAAGATACCCGACCCATGCGGAAATGGGCAACTTGCAATAACGGCGTCGCTTTTTGAATTTTCGCTAGACAAAACGACTTAGCCGACCCGCTCCGGTAGCCTCCGATGAGGGACCGATGCCCTTCTGACACGCGTCCCGTCGCGTCGATTCACCAAACCTGACACACCCCGACGAACAATGCTCGAACCGAACAGGCGCGAACTGAGCGACACGCGAGCCTCACCTCACCAACAACCTCACGATTTGAGCATAAAAGCCATCTACCGCGACGCTCAAAACGTGAAAAAAGTCTCCTCGAGCGCGTTTTTCCGAGCATTCGTGTCAGGGTTAGCAGGACTTCTCACGCTATCGATTTGCCCGGAACCAACGCAAACCTAAGTTTCGGTGTCGCCAACGACGGCTGGCAAAAAGCCAACCAACGCAAGGCGATACAACTATGCATGTCCCCCTTTGAGAGATACCAACGCGGCCTGGACGCGGTTGGTATTTCGCATCCTTCAAGAGTTCCCATCATGACTTCACAAATCCGTTCGATCGTTGCTGTTTTGACCGCCGTTGTTGCTTGCGGTGTTGCCTCCAACGCCTCCGCTCAGGTCTCTGACAGCCAAACATTTACCGTCACTGTTCCATCCAACCTGTCGATCACCGCACCGGTTGACGCGGCTCTGACGCACGATGAAACCGATTCCAACCAAGCCTTCCCGAACCAATCGTGGACGGTTGTCGGCAACAGCCTGTCGGGCGTCACGGTGTCGTTCGCCACGGGATCGGCTTTCGTTCACACCGCGGATCCCACTTACAAACGCGATGCTCAATTGGGTCTGAATGTCACGACCAGCAGCGGACCGGGCACGTGGACGGTGAACCAGGCAACGGACGTTACCGACTACGTCAATAGCGACAATGTCGCGACCGTAACTGCCTCGAGCAACGGTACTTCGAGTGCCACATTCGCCCTCGCGGTCAGCTTCATCACCGACGCGTATGGCAGTTTCCCATCGGGTGACTACGCGACAACCGTGACCGGTACGGTGACCGCCAACTAAAGCGTAC